>DASTBI010000033.1 GCA_035712145.1 Candidatus Eisenbacteria bacterium
TTGGCGGAAGAGGCCGGCATCACCACCGCGGCGAACATCGGATCGAAGCTGGCTTCCCGGCTGGCGAAACGATCGGTCGCGTCGGAGGGCATCTTCGCGAGCTTGAGCTTGAGGTCCTTGGTCGAACCATTCCGGTTCACCGTGTAGGACACGGTCGATCCCACCTTGCAGCTCGCCTTGGAAGCGCACATCGCGCGGGACTCGCTGTCGCTGAGGTCGTAACCGTTGACCGCGAGCACCACGTCGCCACGCTTGAGGCCGGCCTTGGCGGCAGGGCTGCCCTTCGCCACATCGGCGACCGTCACGGTGCCGTCGTCCGAACGCTCCAGCCAGGCGCCGGACCACGCGGACGTATAGGAGGCCGAGCTGGACTTGGCCGCACCACAGTGATCGCCACCTGCGAACGCCACGACCGCGATCGTCAGACTGAGGGCAGCAACAGCGGATGCCGTGAGCACCTTCTTCATGGTCGCCTCCGATGGAGTTGGATACCGATTTCCGCTCAGATGAGCGCGGTCCACGCGCGATCGAAACGGTAGTCCCCTCGAGGGGGCATCGTGTCCGGAGGTTGTCCCGGACCGGTCAAAGCCTGATCAGCGCTGGCTGCCTGGTTGCTGATCAATGCCCTTTCTTGGCCTATTCTGGCCCCTGAGGAGGGCCAGAAGCATGACCGACCCGGTCCAGGAGCGCATTGCCCATCGCTGGTACGCACGGCCGGTCTTCTACGTGTCCGACGTTCAGGCAGCCCTGCGGTTCTACGTGGACCAGCTGGGATTTCAGAAGAAGTGGCATGAGGCCGACGGCCAAGGGACGGTCTGCCAGGTCGATCGTGGGGAGTGCGAGATCATCCTCTGCCAGGACGCCGAACGCAGGGATCGAGGCCGCCTGTTCGTCGAGCTGACGCCGGACGGGCGCAACGAGCTTCAGCGTGAGATCGCCCAGCGCTCCGTGCCGTACCAGAAGGTTTGGTGGGGCTACGACTCGATCCTCATCGCCGATCCGGATGGCAACGAGCTCCTGTTCCCGATCGAGGAGGAGTGAGACCTTCGCGCTCGAAACGCCGTTGACCACCCCAGGCCTGGGTGCTAGCGTGCTCGCATGGTGTCAATGCATTAGCACTTGGCCTTTCGACCTCGAGGAATCACATGGCGACTCTCTACGCGGAGCTGGGCCGGCGTGAACGCCAGATCATGGACATCCTCTTCCGACGAGGTCAGGCGACCGCCTCGGAGGTGCTCAAGGATCTCGCGGACCCTCCCAGCTATTCCTCGGTGCGCGGCATGTTGCGCCTGCTCGAGTCCAAAGGACACGTGCGTCACCGCTGGGAAGGCCCGAGACACGTCTACTACCCGATGCAGTCCGCCGAGCAGCTCCAGCGAAAGGCCGCGCGTCACGTGCTCCACACGTTCTTCAACAACTCGATGGAAGCGGCGGTGGCGGCGTTGCTCGGCGGCGCCGTGAAGCCGGCTTCCGCCGAAGAGCTCGATCGGCTGGCACGTCTGGTCGATCGCGCGCGGCGCAATGGAGGCCGGCCATGAATGGGTTGTCTTTCGTGTCCGCATGGAGCGCGCCACTCCCGGCGGCCGTTGCCGTGCTCGCGGGGGTCACGCTCCTGCTGCTCCTCGCGATGCTGATTCAAGCTCTGTTGCCACGCCCTTCCGCGGCGACCCGCCATCTGGTGTGGCGGCTCGCGCTGGTGGGAAGCCTCGCGATCGGTTTGGCCGTGGCTCTGGCGCCGGGCCTTTCCTTCCCGGTCGGGATCCTGTCACCCGGCCCCGCGGCATCCCCGATGGTCGCCGAGCTTTCGCGCCAGCCTTTGGATTCAGCGGCCGAACGCTCGATCGGCGGAGGCTCCGCCCGCGAGTGGCGAAGTGAAATCTCCCCGGACCCTCGCTCGAATCATCCCAGAGGCGGCCGGATGCTGCTGTGGATCTGGCTCGCCGGCAGCTCGATCATCGGCGCCTGGTATTGCATGGGGTATCTGGCGCTGGCCCGATTGACCCGCGATGCCAAGGCCGTGACGGAAAGCACTTGGCTCCACTTGCTCCGCGAAGAAGCCGTTCATTGCGGCTGGCGCTCTCCCATTCGGTTGCTTCGCACGGCACGGGTGGGCTCCCCCGTCACCTGGCGCGCTCGGACCGTCGTGCTGCTGCTGCCGGCGGAGTCCGCGTCCTGGTCCATCGAGCGGTGCAGGGCCGTCATCGCCCACGAGCTCGCGCACGCCGCGCGAGGCGACCACCAGGCCAATGGGCTCGCCGCCGTGGTGTGCGCGCTGTACTGGTTCCATCCGCTCGTCTGGTACGCGGCGCGCCGCATGCGGGCCGAGAGCGAGCGAGCCTGCGACGACGTCGTGCTCTCGCAGGGCATTTCCGGCGGCGAGTATGCCTCGTTGCTGCTCGACGTCGCTCGCGCCTCGCGTGAGCTTCGGCTCGCAGGGGTGGCGGCGATCGGCATGGCGCGGCCATCGCAGCTCGAGGGACGGCTGCTCGCGCTGCTGGACGAGAAGCGCCCTCGCAACGCTCCCTCCCGGCGCTTCCTCGCCATCGCCTGGGCAACCCTGGCCGTGGTCACGCTGCCGCTCGCATCGCTGCGACCATCGCCGCTGCCCCGCGAGCAGGCGTTCGCCGGGACTTCGGAGGAGTACGAAGCGGCGTCCACGTCTTCCTACAGCGAAAAGGCGACTTCGGGGCAGCGTCTCGAGCTCGACCTCGAGTCCGGAGGCGGGGTCAGGATCACGGGCTGGAACGAATCGCGCGTCCAGGTTCGTGCCATGCTGGGCGGAGTCGATTGGCGCGACACCCGCGTCGCGCTCGAACGCGTGAGCGGTGGACTGCGCTTGCACTCGTGGCAGGCCGTCGAGCGCTCGCAGAGCTCGACCTCGCATCGCTTCGAGATCCAGGTGCCAAGGAAGTACGACATCCGACTGCGCTCGGCGGGCGGTGATCTCACGCTCTCGAATCTCGAAGGCGACTTCCGCGGGCAGACCGGCGGCGGCGAGATCGTGATCGAGAACGTGAGGGGATACGCCTCGCTCAGCACCGGCGGCGGCGAGGTTCATGTGTCGGACTCGCACCTCAGGGGCTCGGTGAGCACAGGCGGCGGAGAGGTGTTGCTGTCGGGGGTGAGCGGCGGCTTGCGCGGCAGCTCGGGCAGCGGCCCGGTCGTGTACGGCGAAGACGGATCGGCACGGACCACCGATCTCAGCGATGTCGAGGTCGAGGACGATGAGATCCAGGTGGCGCGCCCGGACAAGGCCGGCTTCCTTCACGTGTCGCGCGCCGGGGGTGACGTCCACCTCGACGAGGCGCCCAAGGGAGCGCGGATCTCGACCGGCGGAGGCGACGTGACGGTCGGTCGCTCCGGCGGCACCATCGACGCGGACACCGGTGGCGGGGATATCGAGATCGGCCCATCCAGCGGCTCCGTGTCGGCGCGCACCGGGGCCGGGCGGGTTCGCGTGACGATCGTCCGCGGGTCGAGCCCGGAGCACTCGGTGGAGATCTCGAGCGGCTCAGGCCCGGCGGTGATCGAGCTGCCTGCCGATCTGTCGGCGCGCTTCGAGATCGAGACGGCGTACACCGACGGACACGGCAAGAAGACGCGCATCGTCAGCGACTTCCCGTTGAAGATCTCGGAGACCTCCACCTGGGACACCAGCGAGGGATCTCCGCGGCGTTACGTGCGCGGCACCGGTACGGCGGGCAAGGGCGGAGGTCTCGTGGTGGTGAAGATCGTGAACGGCGACGTCACGATCCGGAGGAAATGACCTTTTCGTCGGGTTCGCGCAGCAGCCTGGTCGCGAGGACCACGGACCACAGCAGGTAGCTGAAGATGCTGATGCGCTCCCAGACGCCCATCCACGGCGTTGGCAGGTTCTCCACCATCCGGGGAATGTACAGACCCGTCAACGCGCCGCCGAGAGCAGAGACCAGGAGCGTCGCCACCGAATAGACTCGGAACCGTGGACCAAACACGAACGCCCCGGCCCCCACGGCGGTCAGGAAGAAGAGAACCCCGATGTACGTGAGGATCCCGTGCACGGGGTCGTTGCTGGTCGACGCGACGCCACGCAGGTGCATGGGAAAAGCGAGCTGAACGACCAGGCCTTCGACCTCCTTCCCCATGAGCCCGATGGCCATGATGCGCAGAGCTTTTCTCTGGCGCGCGGACTTCCAGACACCGACCCCGAAGGCCATCCAGAGGACGCTGTACGTCACGAACAAAGGGTCGACGACTCGCTTCGATGGCGCGTCGATCGCGAACAGCTCGCTGACCGTCTGGGACGTGGAGCTGTAGCCGTCCCACAGCATCGCCCCGAGGATGGTGGCCGCGACGTAGAGCAACGACGCGGCGATCCCGCAAACGAGCAGGGTCTTTCGTGTCACGGGTCCACGCATGCGGGTTCCGAATCCGATCTACCGTGAGGGAGTCCCGAGCGCCGGTGAGCCCTTCGGCGTCACCTTGAGAAGCTTCCCGTTGGCGTCGTCGGTGAGCAGGTAGAGTTCTCCGTCCTTGCCTTGGACGACTTCGCGGATGCGGGCGCCGAGGTTCGTGAGCAGCCGCTCCTCGCCCACGACCCGGTCCTTGCTCATGACCAGACGGATGAGCGCCTGGCTCGCGAGACCCCCGATCAGAAAGTTCCCACGCCACTCGGGAAACAACGTTCCCGAATAGATGGTGAGCCCCGAAGGAGCGATGACGGGATCCCAGTAGTAGACCGGCTGCTCCATGCCTTTCGCCTGCGCCGCCCGGTGGATGGACCGACCGGAGTACTCCTCGCCGTAGCCGATGGTCGGCCAGCCGTAGTCCTTGCCCTTCTCGACGAGATTCAGCTCGTCGCCTCCCTGGGGGCCCATCTCGACGATCCAAAGCCGGTTCCTCTGGTCGAGCGCGGCCGAGAGGATGTTGCGATGGCCGCTCGACCAGATCTCGGGCTTCGCATCCTTGCGGCTCACGAACGGATTGTCCTTGGGCACCGACCCGTCGAGCTCGATCCGCACCACCTTGCCGAAGTGGCTGTCGAGCTTCTGAGCCTGGACCCGTCCCGCCATGATCGACCGTTCGCCGAGCACCACGAACAGCTTGCGATCCGGCGTGAAGACCAGGCGCCCGCCGGCATGCATCGTGGACTCGATGGTCGGCTGCATGCGAAAGATCACCTGCAGGCCCTCGATGCGCGGCGCGGGACCATCCACGAGCCTGGCGCGCGCCACCGCGAGGCCGTTTCCACCGGTGCGCGGCTCGTAGTAGCTCCAGTAGATGAGCTGGCTGGATGCGAAGTCGGGAGCGATCTCGACGTCGAGCAGGCCACCTTGGTTACGCCCATCGACCTTCGGAAGGCCGGCGACCGGCGCCGATTTGACCCCGCCCGGCGTGACGATGAACAGATTCCCCGTCGGCTTCTCGGTCACGAGGAACCGCCCGTCGGGCAGACAGGCGATCGCCCACGGCTTGTCGAAGCCCGAGGCGATCTCGGTGACTTCGAGCGGCGTCTGGGTCTTCACTTCCTCCGCGCGCGTCTGCCCTGGGAACGCCGGCTTGAACTCGGGAACGTTGGGCGGATCGGTCTGGACAGGCGCGCCCAAGGCCGGCGAGAGGAACAGCG
>DASTBI010000034.1 GCA_035712145.1 Candidatus Eisenbacteria bacterium
GCGAAGTCGGCGAGAGGGCGGCCCAGCGGCTGGAGCTGTCGCGCCGCGCGCATCGAGTCCTGACGGGCCGCGTTCCGGCCGAGGTTCATCCGAAGCTCGCTCAGCCGCTGATCGGCGCGTGTCCGGGCTTCGGGGCGCCCCGCCTCGAGGTCGTAGGCGTATGCCGCCACGATGTCGGTGACGACGGAAGGCCCTCCGGATGACATCGCCACGACGCCGATGCGGCGGCGTGGCAGGAACGAGAGATGAGATCGTGTCGAGCTGTAGCTGCCGAAACGGCTGATCATCGGCTCGCCTTCATAGGCCCCGATGTCCCACCCTGAGGCCCACCCCTCGCGGTCGAAGTACGCGAATCGTCGAGCCTGCTCGCGTGTGTGCTTTGCGATGAGCCGATGGCTCAGGGCGACCGCTTCCGCCGGGAACACTCGTCGGCCGTCGATTCGGCCGCCATCCATCTGCACGATCGTCCAGCGCGCCAGATCGTGCAGCGTCGCCAGATGCCCTCCGGCCGAGTTCATCGTGGCGTCGGTCTTGAAGAAGGGCTCGGTGGCGTAGTGCCCATCCGAGAGGAGACGATGAGGCTTGGCGATCCGCTTGAGGTCGATCCCCGACACGCGCGCGTGCGTGTCCTTCATGCCGGAGGGCAGGAGGACGTTCCGCTCGAGGAAAGCTCTCCAGCCCTCGGGTCGCCGAGCGTCGATCACCATGGCCGCGACGTTGTAGCCGAGGTTGCCGTAGATCAGGTCGCGGGTCGGCCTCGGTTCGGAGGCCGCGAGCAGCTCGGGCCATTGGGCTTCGGGGATGGCCCCGGTGAATGCCGCGCTCATCACCACGGCGCCATCGTCGAGGCCGTGAGTGTGGGAAAGGAAATGCGCGAGCGTCAGCGTGTCGGCACGCACCGCGGGATGCCAGCGTGCGTGAGGCAGCAGTGTGGCGATCGGAGTGTCGAAGCGTAGTGCTCCCTGGTTCGCCAGGAGGGCCATGCCGAATCCGGTGAATGACTTGGTCGTCGAGGCCAGGTACCACAGGGTGCTGTCGCCTGCCGGCACCCCGGCGGTCACGTCGGCATGGCCGTGAGATTTTGCATGGATCGTGCGCCCGTTCTGGGTGATCGCCACTCCGAGGGCCGGAGCGAGACCGAGGGCCACCGCTCGAGCGGCGAGCGAGTCGACCGCGCCGGCGATCATGGCGGCGCTCGGGCGCGCGGCTTCGGCGGAAGCCGGAGGACCGAGGAACAGGATGCCGAATGTGAGCGATACCGAGAGGCGCTTCATGAGATCTCCACCCGTCGTCTGATCGAATGGCGGGCAGTGTGGCGCGAGATCAGCGGGGCGTTCTTGTACGAACGCAACCATGCCGCGCCGAGGCGAACCCGCGTGCATCGGGGGTATCGATCCAGCCGGACACGCTTCGCAGGGCCCGCGGAGTCAACCCGGTGGTCGCTCGGATCTGCCGGTTCATGTGGGGCTGGTCGTAGTAGCCGGCGTCGAGCGCCAGCGCCGCCAGCGGGCCTTTGGCCTCGAGCAGAGAACGGGCCGCGCGCTGGACCCGAAGCCGCGTCCGATAGGTGGTGGGCGATACACCGAACCGAGCTCGAAAGCGGCGTGCAAGATAGACGGGGTGCACACCCATGCGGCGCGCGAGCGCGGCAATTGGCGTCGACTCGCGCTCGAGCGCGACTCGAACCTCCATGAGCCACGACGTCGGCGGAGCCTCGGCCGGGAGCCTGAATGACAGCGCCGCCACGCTGCGGTGCACGAGTTCGTCCGCGGCTCTTGGGTTTGGCGGGGCGTCGCGATCCAGAAGGGAGAGCATCTTGAGCAGCGTGCGGCACGAAGGTCCAGCATGCTCCCATCGGATCGATGCGTGTGGCATCGAGATGCTCCAACGGTGTCGATGGTCTGGCGGAAGCTCGATCTGGAGCGTGCACGCCCCAGCTGGGCCGAACTCGTTCTCATGCTCGACGCCTGCGGGTTTCGCGACGACGCTCAGCGATGCCGCTCGCTCCTCCCCGCCTTCGCTGCTCTCCCTGAGCTCCCCGCGCAGCACGAGCGTGATCGAATCGCGGGAATGAGCATGCGGGAGCTGGCGCGTGCCGGGGGCGTACTCGATGAGCCGCAGCGCACAGTCGCTCGTGCCCAGATGCCACACGATCCGTTGCTTCACGGGTCAGGACTTCCGGAAGTCGAGGCTCGCGGAGTTGATGCAGTAGCGCAGGCCGGTGGGTCCTGGACCGTCGTCGAAGAGGTGGCCGAGATGCCCGCCGCACTTCGCGCACCGGACCTCCGTGCGCACCATGCCATGGCTCGTGTCCTCACGCTCCTCGATCCGCCCCTCGACCATGGCGCGTGTATAGGACGGCCATCCGCAGCCTGAGTCGTACTTGTCGGCGGAGGTGAAGAGCTCCGTCCCACACCCGGCGCAGACGTAGGTGCCGTCATCCTTGCGGTTCCAATGCTCGCCCGTGAAGGCTCGCTCCGTTTGGCCTTGGCGAAGCACGGCGTACTGCATCGGGCTGAGGGCCTGCTTCCACTCGTCGTCGGTCTTCACGTGACCTCCCCTCCGGGATCCGAAAGCGGACGAGGACGCAGCCCGCCTCATCCCCACAAGCCGCGCGTGATCTCCTGGAATCGTCGATCCGCGTGAAAGGACTCCCAAAATGGGAGAGTCTTGGCCCACAGCACGAGCGGATCGCGCTCGAGCACGGCGCGCTCGCACCAGCGAATCGATTCGTCGGCGAGTCCCCCGGAGCGCGCGGTGATGGCGAGCCAGCTGGGGGCGACGTAATCGAGCCTCGATCGCGCCTCGAGCTCGTCGTGGCATGCGCGGGCGAGATCGATCCGTCCCGCCCGGCCATAGGTCCAACCGAGCAAACCGACCGCCCACTGGTGGCGGCCGGACCCTCCGAGCAGCGCGGGAGCCTGCTGGAAGGCCTGCTCGTAGTGACCCGCCCAAGCGTGGGCGCGCACCAGGGTCCATTGGGCGAAGAAGGACTCGTCGTCGAGAGCCACCGCGCGCTCGGCCTCGACGATGGAGTCCTCGTGTCGGCCGGCGATCCCGAGCAGGTACGAGCGCATCGCCGCCACCCATGAGTTCAGCGGATCGTCCTCCACCGCTCGCTCCAGCTCCGCCAGCGCATCCGCCATTGGCATCGCGAGCCGAATGGCCCGCCAGAGTCCGCGCTGGGCGCGTGCCTGTGAGTGGCGCGGATCGAGGGTCAGCGCGCGGATGTAGAGCTCCTCCGATCGTGCGAAATCGCGCTCGTACTGTTCTGCCACGGACGCCAGCGTCATCCAGGCATGGACCATTCGGTCATCGATCGCCAGAGCACGCTCGGCCAGGTCCTTCGCCCTGGGCATCACCTCGCTGGGCTTGGCGCCGAACGTGCCCATCAGCCGATAGGAGTCCGCCAGCCACGCCAGGGCTTCGGTGTACTGTGGATCGAGCGCGATGGCCCGCTCGAAACACGCCGCGGCCTGAGGCAGGAATCGTCCTCGTCGTGTCTGCAGGGCGCGGCCGCGAAGCAGCAGCTCGTAGGCTTCGAGATTCCTGGTGCCGCCCCGCGCTCGGGCTCGCTCCTTGTCGGCGTGCATGTCCCCGCGCAGCCGCGTGGCGATGGTGTTCGCGATCTCCTCCTGCACGGCGAATACGTCGGTCATCTCGCGGTCGTATCGCTCCGACCAGAGCTGGTATCCGTCCGCGGCGTTGACCATCTGCACCGTGATGCGAAGCCGCGAGCCGGAGCGCCGCACGGTGCCTTCGAGCACCGTGCCGACATCGAGTTTCTCGGCAACCTGCCGCAGATCCTGACGCTGCCCTTTGAACGCGAAGCACGATGTGCGCGCCGCGACCCGCAAGCCTTCGACTTGCGCCAGCGCGTTCAGGATCTCGTCGGTGACGCCGTCGGAGAAGTAGTCATCGTCCGATCCCCCCTGGTTCTCGAACGGCAGCACGGCAATCGACTTCTCGCGTCTCGCGGTTCCCTGCGTGGAACCGGAAGCAATCGCCTCCAGCTCCAACCGCACGTCGCGGATGTCGCGTGGCCGGGCCTCCGTCTCCTTGCGAAGCGAACGCCGCAGGATCTCTCGCATCGCTGCAGGCGTTCCCGCGGGCAGCGCCGACCAATCCGGCTCGCGCTCGAGGATCTTCGCGATCAGGTCGGACGCGGTGGCGCCCGTGAAGGCTGGGCGACCGGCCAGGCACTCGTAGAGAACGCACCCGAACGACCACACGTCGCTGCGCCGATCCACCGACAGTCCCCTCGCCTGCTCGGGACTCATGTAGGCCGCGGTCCCGAGGATCACACCCGCCACGGTCCCGGCGGCGATCGTGGGCGACTGCGTGAGGTCGGCGCCGACCGTGGCCCCGGAGTCCGACTTCGCGAGACCGAAATCGAGGACCTTGGCGGTTCCCGAGGACGTGATCATCACGTTGCCGGGCTTCAGGTCACGATGGATGATCCCGCGCTCGTGCGCGGCCTCGATTGCCGCGGCCACCTGGATGCCGAGAATCAGCGCATCGCGAATCGGCAGCGGGCCACGAGCGAGTCGCTGGGCGAGCGTCTCCCCCTCGACGAGCTCGAGGACGAGATAGGGCGCGCCGTCGGACTCCTCGAGCCCATAAATGGTGGCGACATTGGAGTGGTTGAGGGCCGCGAGCGTCTGGGCCTCGCGGCGGAAGCGCGACAGGCGATCGGCGTCCCGGATGAACGCCTCGGGCAACGCCTTGATCGCGACGTCGCGCGACAGTCGCGTGTCGCGGGCACGGTACACCTCTCCCATGCCGCCCGCGCCGAGCCGGGCGACGATCTCGTAAGCGCCGAGGCGCGTGGTGGGAGTCAACGGCACCGGGCGAGTCTACCTCAAGGAGTTCACGATGGCGTCCCCGCGCGCTCGTACTCCATATACCGGGCGACGTCCGCGGCGACCGGTTCGCCGAACAGGCTTCTCACGACGTCGAGCGCCATGTCGATTCCGGCCGAGACGCCGGCCGACGTGACGATCCCATCCCGCACGACGCGCATGCCTCGCTGAACTCGAACCGCCGGGTCGACCTGTGCCAACAGGTCGAGGGCGGCCCAGTGCGTGGTCGCCTGCTTCCCCGCGAGCAAGCCCGCTCTGGCGAGCAGGAGCGCCCCGGTACAGACGGATGTGACGAGCTCGGCCTTTTCGGCGGCATCGCGAATCCAATCGATGACCGGCTCGTCGTTCAACAGGGTGCGAGTGCCGAAGCCCCCGGGAACGACGAGTAGGTTGATCGAGGGCGCGCTCGCGAAGTCGTGACGTGGAACGACGCGCAACCCGCCCGTCGCCGTCACCGTCTCGGTCGACGCAGCGAGGGTGAAGACGTGGAAGGGCGCCGAGTCATCGGAGCGCCGAGATTCGGGTCCGGGAACGAGCCGGGTGCGGGAGAACACCTCGAATGGGCCGGCAAAGTCGAGCACCTCGACGTCATCGAAGATCAAGATGCCGACGTTTCGTCTGTTCACTCGAAGTCCATGTCCAGTCCGACTCGTGCGCCCACGCCATTCACGTGGACGGCCTCGATCCATAGGCTTCCAAATTCGTCGAAGACGCGGCGCTGCAGCGAGCCTCCGTTGTAGTACACCTCTCCACTCAACCGCATGTTGCTTCTCAGTCGCACGGCCACCCCGCCGTACGTCTCCCAGGCGAAGTTGCCGTAGGTCGAGGTGGATTTCGAACCGGTGCGAAAGTCTTCGGCCTCGAGGGCCAGCCACTCGTAGCCGGCGCCAATGCCGAGCAGTGGCATCAGGAAGGACTTCTCCGTGAAATTGACCTGGAGGAATCCCATGAGTGGCACGAGTCGCGCGTCGACCCGCGCGAGCTCCGCGCGCGGCCCGACATCGGGCGGCATCTGCGTCGGCTGCTCCAGGCTCCTGCTCACCGATGCCAGCCCGGTCAGCAAGCCTCCATACAAATGTGGGGAGTAGTGCTTGGCGTAGCGCATTCCGACCATTGGGCTCGATCCGTTGGCTTCGATCGGCGCGAACGCTCCCCCATGCAGCTGGATCGACCAGACATTGGACGAAGCAGCCTGCGACATCGCGACGGACACATGCCCAATGACCATCCACAAGGCGAGCAACGACGCGAAGCCAATACGCGGGTACGCAGGTCGCGGCCCTCGCATGACACGGCTCGACACCAGGAGCGCCGCCATGGCTAGAACAGGATGTCCAGACCCACTCTCGCCCCCACTCCGTTCATGTCGACTGCCTCGCGCAAATTGAGGCCGCTCGGATCCAGGACGTCACGCTCGAGCTTTGCGCCGTTGTAGAAGAGCTCGACGTCGACGCGGAGCTTCGGGTCCAATCGCATGCCGAACCCGCCCCAGCTCTCCCACGCCCAGTTCGCGTACGACGACTTGGTTTCCTGAAGGGTGCGGTAGTCGTTCGCGACCAGGCTGATCCACTCGTAGCCGGCGGCAATTCCCACATAGGGCACGAGGAAGCGCTTCTCGGTGACGTTCACCTGAAGGAACGCCATCAGCGGCACCAGATGTCCGTCGAGGCGCGCGAGCACCAGGTGAGGCTTGAGCCCTGGGAGTCCGTCGACGGGTTGCTCGAGATTCTTCCTCCTGAAGGTCCAGCCGGTCAGCACGCCCCCCTGCAGGTGCTGGCCCAGAAGCCTTCCGAAGCGGAGCCCAACGGTGGGGCTCGGTGCATTCACGTCGATCGGCGCGAAGAGACCGCCATGCAGATGGAGCGAGTAGGCGCGTCTCTTCGTCTGGACTGCGGCGGAGGTCATGCGCTGAGGCGAGGTGGCTGGTGCGGAAGTCACGCGCGGGGCCGAGGTGGCTGGTGCGGAGGTCACCCGCGGGGCCGAGGTGGCTGGCGCGGGCGAGGGCGAGGGCGAGGGCGAGGGGATCGAGCTCACGGAGTCGCCTGCGGCCTGGGCGAGCGAATCGGAGGTCCCAATGCTCAGGAAGGTCGCCGCGAGCAGGCTTCCGGCGATCGACCAAGCAGGCAAGGACAAGAGGCGAACACCATGCGATGGAGCTGGCAAGCTGCGCTCAGCACGGAGCATGAAGATCCTCCAAGGGAGACACGTCGAGAGGCGGGAGGTCTGGACTGTGCTTCGGGCGGGGAATCTACCCTAAAGAGTTACTACACGCTTCGATCCCACCGATGTCCACGAAGCCGCTGCACGACCGCGGCGTCCAGCGGCTTCCCGTCACTTACGGCCAGGTTCGCATCGACATGCGAGCCCTTGCGCATGCCGGGAATGATCGTGGCGACGTCCGGATTTGCCAGGATGAATCGCAGGGCGAGCTCGGGCATGGTCATCCCCGCGGGGATGTCCGGCCGGAGTCGCTCCGCGTGCTCCACGCTCGCGCGCAGCTTGTCCCCCGCGAAGTAAATGTTGCGGAAATCCCCGTCGGGCCACGAGCTGTTCAAAGTGAGCGTGCCGGTCAGCGTCCCTTCGTCGAACGGGACACGCGCGATCACCGCGACCCCGAGCTCCCGACACACCGGATACAGCTCGTCCTCGGGTGCCTGGTCGAAGATGTTGTACACCACCTGCACCGCGTCGATCAGGCCGGTGCGCAGCGCTCGCAGGCCGTTCTGGGGCTCCCACCGGTTGACGCTGACGCCCACGGCGCGCACGAGCTTCTCCGCCTTCAATGAGTCGACCGCCCGCTGCCAGCGCGGGTCATCGGCCCATGCGTCACTCCAGGTGTGGAACTGCAGCAGATCGAGCGTGCTGACTCCGACGTTCTCGAGGCTCTTCTCGGCGAACTCTCGGATGTGATCCGCGGGATACGTGTCGTCCAGCGACATGTCCGAGGACGCAGGCCACTGGAGGTTCTTGGGAGGGATCTTGCTGGCGGTGTACAGACGCGCATCGGGTCGACTCCGCAGCAGCCGGCCGAGCAGACGTTCGCTGTGTCCCCGGCCGTAGGCCCACGCGGTATCGAAGAAGTTGCACCCGAGGTCGACGGCGTGCTCGAGCGACGCCATGGATTCCTCGTCGTTCGAGCCGGTCCAGGCGCCCATGCCCCACATCCCGTAGCCAACTTCGCTGACGCTCCATCCGGTTCGGCCGAACGTTCGGTAGTGCATGGGGCTCCTCGGGGCTGGCGAATCTACCTCAGGAGGCCCCGCGCGGCCCGCCGCGAAGCCCTTAACCCATTGCAGGCCAAAAGTCGGCGGATCGGCTGCAACAATATCTGGCGTGGCAAGGTATATGGTAGTGCCATGGGCCACGGGAAGCAGAGCGAGAACGGCGACGGCCGGAGCATCGAGCGGGAGCTCAGGCGCGGTTCTCTCGAGCTCATCGTCCTTCACCTGCTGTCGACGGGTGAGGCATACGGCTACGAGATCGTGACGAAGCTGAGGGATCGCACCCGGGGCGCCCTCGAGATCACCGACGGAACGCTGTACCCGGTTCTCTATCGCCTCGAACGCGGCGGCTTCGTCTCCGTGCGTTGGGAGACGCCGCAGCGCGGAGTGCCGCGCAAGTACTACCGGCTCACCCCCGAGGGAACGGTCCAGCTCAAGCGCCTGAGCCGTGAGTGGACGACTTTTGCCGAAGCGATGACCCGATTGATCCAGGAGAGACCGGAGGAATCATGAAACCCGAAGACATCTACGTGCAGCAGGTTCTCATTCACATCCTCCCCGGTCCGGTTCGCGACCAGATCGAAGCGGAGCTTCGCGGACACATCGCCGATCGGATCGAGCCAGGAGGCAGCGTGGAAGAAGCGATTCGTCAGCTCGGTGATCCCAAGGTGCTCGCCGAGTCCTACCTCGCCGCCTTGCCGATGCGCAAGCCGCCGCACGTCCGCCGCGGACTGGCGAAAGTCGTGGACCTCGTCCTGGTGCTCCTGCTGCCGTGCATCGTCTTTCTGGTGTGGTGGACCACCGCCGCGCACCAACCGTCGGAACCGGTGTGGATCGGCTTCGCGGCCGCCTACCTCATCGCGCTCGGGTTCTCGTGCTGGTATCCCATTCTCACCGAGTACGCTTCCGGTCAGACGTTGGGCAAGCGTCTCTTCGGCCTGCAGGTCGTGACCGAGAAAGGCGCCCGGATCGGGATCGGTCAGGCCATCGTCCGCCAGCTGCCGCTCTTCCTGCAGGTCTTCACCATCGACGCGCTCTTCGCGCTGTTCACCGACCGTCGCCAGCGCGCGTTCGAGATGCTGTCGAAGACGCGCGTGGTCGACGTGAGCGAGGCGGCTCAGCCGGCCCACACGGTGGCGACGGCGATGGTGTAGCCGGTCCGCCTAGCGTGCCACGACGACCTTCATGACCGCGCTCCGTGCGCCGTGGCGGAGGCGTACGAAATACATCCCGGGCCGGATGCGCTCCCCCTGGCCCAGGCTGACGGAATGCGGGCCCGGCCGGAAGGCGCCCAGATCACGATGCGCGACCCGCCGACCCGCCAAGTCGTAGAGCTCCACCGTGCCAGGTCGCGTCGCCGGCAGCTCGAACGACACCAGGACGCGGGAGTCGGCAGGATTCGGAAGCGCCCCACGCAACGCGAAGGCGAACCTCCGCTCTCCCACGCCGACGGATGACGAGATCGTCGTCTGCGCGTCCGGTTCTCCGGGTGCGGTTTCGGTCAGGAGCGTCGAATCACGCGCGACGCTGTAGAACGCATAGGAGTGCCCCGGTGCGCCGGAGAAATAGCCCGAGGTCTGAGGCACGCGGTCCAGCCAGACGCTGTCGGGCCCTCCATCCACCGAGACGTGGATGGTGTAGTCCTTCACGCCGGATCCGGCATCGTTTCCCCCCCAGGTCACCGGGATGCTGAGCGTCTGGGTCACCGCGGGCAGGGCGCCGACGGCGCTCGTCGGTGGCGTGGCGTCGAAGGCGTTCGTCCACACCGGAGTCAGGATCGCTTCGTTGGTGTCGAACACGATCGACGCTCGGTTCCCGACGACGGTGCCCGTCATCATGCCGCTCTTCGGCTGGACGGTGTACTGGACGCTGCCCTCTCCCTGCGGCGGGGTGATGTTGGGCGGCAGGAAGCCCGCGAACGGATCCTCGGGCGGTGCGCCGGTGTCGGGATCGATGGACGACAGGCGCCAGGTGAGGACACCTGCGGCGGTATCCAGCCGCACGTCGGCTCTCACGACCAGGTTCGTGGTGGGCCTCAGGTCGAGCGCGCCGAGGTATGACGTCGAGCCCGGCGGAGGCGTGAGCACGTGGGTGCCGAACCGAATGGGACCCAGCGCCACGGTCGACACGTCGACTTTGGTGGTGTCCAGGGTGTCCGCGACGACGACCTCCTGCGCCGGCGCCGTCGCGGTCTCGAGGTTCTCGAAATAGATCGCGTACGGGAGCGGCTCCGAATTGCGCACGAATCGCGCGATGCCGATCCCGCTCGGACCCGCTTTGTCGTTCGGGTCGTGTCCGGTCACGGCGGACACGATCAGCGCCGACTCGCCGTCGCGGGTGAAGATGCTGGAACATTCGTGGAGGGCCTGACCGAAGTCCCAGCCGCACATGAAGGCGTTGAAGACCTTGAGGGCGTTCGGGAGATCCTCGACCACGCACTCGATGATCGTCTCAAAGGCGCCGACCGTGACCGTGACGACGGTTTCGATCATGGAGATCGCGACGCTCGCCTCTTCTTCATCCGGGTCGACGATGTCGAGGCCGGTTCCCGAGACGGAGAGCACGGTCTCGAAATAGAGCGCCACGAGTTGGGTGATGCACGCCCCGCCAGGAGGAACGAATATGCCGCCGCACTGGAGCACCGCCTCCATCAAGGCGATGTAGCACTCGAGCATCTGGGGGGTGACGCCGGGGGTGTAGAAGGCCGGGTTGACCCAGGTCTTCAGAGGAATGCTGCCCGGGGCGTTCGTTTGCACGGTGACGCGCATTCGCACCGAGGCCCCGGGAGGCACACGCGGCAGGATGACGGGAAGTATCGAGCTGTTCGATGGGCCATACGTCTTCGGGAAGCTGTTGTAGTCGATCGGGGATGCCCCCGGGACCGTGGGCGATGGCGCGAATCCCGGACCGAACGACGAGCCCGAGGGCAGACCGCCGATGTAGGCCGGCACGCCGACCGCGTCCACGTTGCCGTTGTTGGTGAAGACGAATTCGTACGACGCCGGCCGGCCGACGCGAATGACGGGCCTCCCCACGATCTGCACCGAGACCCAGGCCGGTTGCACCGGCTCGACCGTGAACCCGCCGGGGAGCGTCACCGTGGTTCCATCGGCGCCTTGCACGACCACGTCCCATGCTCCAAGGGCCTTTCCCGTGAGATCGAACTTGACGCCGAAGCCGATGCCGAGCGGGCTGATGCCGAGAAGGGTGCCCGGGACCTGGCTGGCGCCGCGAACGAGCTTGGCGGTCAGCCCGGGGAAGAATCCCGCGCCGTGCACCACGCAGCTCACGGTTCCCTGGCCGCCGCGGTTGGGGGTCACCGAGGTGATGGCGAGCGGACCGGTCGAGAGGATCATCGCCGTGTCGGTGTAGGTCGGCGAGAACTGGAGGCTCCCTCCCAGGTTGAGACCCTCATAGGAGGTGAACGTGCCCGTCCGCGAGCCGTACTTGAGCACGACGAAGGGCGTCGCCGCGGGCGGCACGAATCCTCCGAGCAGCGCGACCTGGAGCGTTCCGCCGAGCACCACCTGGCCCGAGCACTGGAGCACGTCGTACTGGGTGATCGGCTGCGTGCCGGAGAGCTCGATGCGCACGCGGCCCGTGGAGGCTTGCACGACTTTTCCGTTGAAGCTCAACCTGCCGGGCGACGCTCCCGGGCTGATGGTGCCGGCGTTGGTGATGTCGGGGCCCGATGAGCTGATGGTCCCCGATCCACGCAGGGTTCCCGCGATGTCGTTGAGGAACGTCCCGCCGCTGATCGCGAACGTCCTCCCCGCCCCCACGCTCAGGGTGCCGCGGTTGGTGAAGCTCCCGGCGCCCGACTGGCTGAGCACGATGTCCCCGGTGGTCAGGGAGATCGTGCCGCCCACGTCGTTCAGCTGGGCCTTGGTGCCGTTGTCGAGGTAGAGCGAGTACTCCACGGTCATCGTTCCCTGGTTGACCATGGCCGCCTGGAGGTGTCGCTCGCCTCCGGTCCCGGGAAGCACGCGGAAGGTGCTCCCCGCGACGTTGGTCAGCGTGCCGCTGCCCGAGAGGTTCGACTGGAAGTTGCCGTCGATGGTGGTCAGCTCGAGCGCGCCACGGTTGGTCACCGGGCCGATGATGAGGTTGGCGCTCCCGCCGCTCGCCCCCAGCACCCGCAAGGTCGAGCCCGTCTCGTTGGTCAGCGACCCGTTGAGGGTGACGTTCCGGCGCGTCACCATCAGGCCGTTGTTCGTGATCGCCCCGTTCACCGTGACGTTGTTGAGGGTCAGCGTCGTCGTCGCCCCGTTGGTCAGCCCCTGCGGAACGTTGAGCGTCGAGGTCGTCGCGCTCACGCTCGCGAGGTTGAGCGTGAGGGCGGTGTTCAGGTTGGCGGTGAGGCTCGCGAGCGACAGGCTCCCTGCTCCAGAGATGGAACCGGTGTTCGTGAAGGCGCCGCCGCTGATCGACCAGGTGCGTCCCGAGGCCACGCTCACCGTGCCCTGGTTGTTGAAGCTCGGCGAGGCGCCGGATTGGGTGACGACGAGGTCCGCGCCGCTCAGGTCGTAGAGGCCGCCCACGTCGTTCAGCTGGCTTCCGGAGTTGTCGAGGTAGAGCACGCTCTCGAGCGACACGGTGCCCCGATTGGTCGTGGGGACCGAGAGATGTCGCTCGCCGCCGGTCCCGACCAGCACCCGGATCAACCCTCCGGTCTCATTCGTGAGCGGTCCGTTGCCCACCAGGTTCGACTGGAGGTTTCCCGTCACCGTCGTCATCTCGATGGTGCCGTGATTGGTGACGGCGCTCGCGAGCGTCGTGTAGGTGTTCGTTCCGGACCCGGCGAGGTTCCGCAGTGTCGCGCCGGCCTGGTTGATCAACCCACCGTTGAAGGTGCTGAATCCGTGAAGCACCGTGAGGCCCTGATTGGTCACCGACGCATTCACCGTGCAATTGGTCAGATCGAGCACGACGGTGGAAGCCGGCGAGAGCGAGCCGGCGATGGTCGTATTGTTGAGCGCCAGCGTTCCGGCTCCAGCGATCGTGCCGGAGTTCGAGAACGAGCCGGCACTGACGGAGAAGACCCGGGTGGCCCCGATCGTCATCGTCCCCTGATTGCTGAACGAGCCGCCCGACTGGCTGAGGACGAGATTGGTGTTGCCGACGTCGATCGTGCCCCCGACATCATTCAGGAAGCTCAGTCCGGTGTTGTCGAAGTAGGCCAGGTAGTCGAGCGTCACCATCCCCTGGTTGATGATGGGCACGGAAAGATGGCGCTCACCGCCGGTTCCCGGCAGCGTGCGGATCAGCCCCCCCGATGCGTTGGTGACCGGCCCCGCACCCGTAAGGTTCGATTGAAAGTTGCCATCGACCGCCGTCAGCTCGATCGTTCCCCGGTTGGTGAGCGGCCCCACCGTCAACATGGCGCTTCCCCCGGAGGCGCCGAGCACGCGCAGCGTGGCCCCGACCTCGACGTTGGTCTGGCCACTGAAGGTGCAGTTCCGGCGCGCCACCACCAGCGCCCGATCGGCGAGCCTCCCGCTCACCGTCGAGTTGATGAGGTCGAGAACCCCCGAAGGCGTTACCGAGATCGATTCCGTGACGGCCAGCGCGCGACCCGAGCCGAAGAGCGTCTGCTGTCCGGATCCCGCACCGACGAAGATCGCTGCGACGGACGGGTTGACGTCGAGCGTCACCGCATAGGTTCCGGGCAGGGTGATGAGCGCACGGTCGGAAGGTCCGGGCACCGAATTCGTGCTCCAGTTCCCGGGAGTGCTCCACGAGCCGCCCGCCGCGTTGATCCACGAGATGTCGGCGCCGAAGGACGGATCGGCGAATGCGACGCGAATAGCGATGAAGGCGAGCGTGAGGATCGTGGCGCGAGATCGCACGAGCGTGGATCGATGTCTGCGGCTGCATGCGTTCGCGCGCGTTCGAGCGCGGGGGTGCCCGAGCAGCATGTGCGACCTCGCGATGAGAGAGGCGAGGAACATCGCGTGATGGAACGCGGGCGTCGGAGCTTCGACGCTCGGGGCGGGAGTCTACGTCCTGGCCGGGAACCGGTACAGGATTACGTCAGAGGTGGTCTCACTGTCCCCGATGCGCGATCAGGTCGACCTCGACCCGGGCGCGGCCTTCGGGGATGACGATCTTCGGTCCGGGCATGGGCTCGTAAGTCGGATACAGCACCGTGAAGCCTCGGGCATGCTCGAACATGGGTCCCTCAAATGATCCCGGCCGCCTCGCCGTGAGCCTCACTTCGTAGCGAGAGTAGTTCCTGATCCGGCCCCGCCATCCGGCCTTCACCCAGGCGCCGCAATTGCACATCTGATCCGCATTCTCCCTGGGGACTGGCGCGAGCCCGGTGGGTTCACCCAACCGAGCGCCAAGGTCACGAAGCGAGTCGCACACGGCCGGCCAGGAAGCATGGTAGATGCGGTGGAGTTGCGGGACAGATCCAAACCAGCCGGTCGCACCCTCCGAGTAGCTCTCGATCACCAGCTCGAAGTCCTTCGGCAGCGCCACAACGTCCGCCTGCCGGCGCATGTCGTCCATGGGCTCCGATTCGCGCAGCCGGAACCAACCGGCAACGGCCAGGAGGACGACGAGCGACACCGACACGACGATGACGGGTCGAGCGAATCTACGGGCCGTCGTCATGGGCCGCCCCCTACGCCTATCCACTGATTCGGCTTGGGTCGATAGAGCCGCGTGGTGTCGGCGCTGGCCCGACTCAACTCCATCGAACGGGTGTTCCCTTCGATCACCCACTCCAACGCCATGGCCGTGTCGTCGAACCGAGCGCGGTAAGGAATGCGTCCGAGCCTGAATTGAACGGAGTCAGCGGACCAGGATTCGTTCCAGACTCCATGATTCTCGTTGCCGCTGCTGTAGAAATAGAGCTGGAGTGTCCCGTCGGTGCGCGGCTGGAAGACGAGCGTGATGGGATGGTCACGCCCGGCAGGGCCGTGGTAGACGCCGTCCCAGCGGCCGAAGAGCGGCGTTTCATGGTCGATGGGTGCGCGTCCGGGCCTCGTGGTGTCGGCACTCACGAACTGAAGCTCCGCCGCCTGGCTCCTGCCTGCGACCGTGGTCGTCATGTTCATCCTCGTGCCGTCGATGCGGGCGCGGTACTCGAAACCGATGATGGAGATGAACAGAGAGTCCCCGGCATGAGTGCCTTCGTCGAACGGCCCCATGTCCTCGCCATGAACATAGAGGTAGCCGCCGAGTGTGCTGTCGGCGCGTGGATGGCAGACGAGCGTGACATGGCGGTCGCCGCGCATTCCGTGGAGAGCGCCCTCCCAGCGGCCGGCGAGGGGTGACGCGAGCACGACGGGCGCGTGACGCTCGGGCCATGGCCAGGCCTGGACCGTGTACACGGCGCCCCATGTGATCCAGAGGCCCATCCCCAGACCCAGGACGAGTCGCGCGGCGCGCCGGCCTTTCAGGGCGCTGCGGGCGAGATACGAGATCAGCCCATAGATCAGCCCATTGACCAGAATGGCCACGAAGAAGAAGAAACCGAAGCTGAAGAGCCCGACCATTCCGATGATCTGGACCAGCGGCATCCCGACGACGTAGCCAGGGGACAGAATCGTGAAGGCCAGCCTGAGCACCCACGGGAACTCGTCCACGCGGCCGGCCGCGAGGAACGCTGGGATCAAGCCGATGGCGAACGCAGCTGCATCGATCAGTCGGGACTTCACCTCTTCCCTCCTCGAGCCGTGCCCATCCGGGACGCCTCCAGGGGGTAGTTATCGTCACCGGGCGACCGTCATTTGATCGGATGCCTTCGCTGAGCTGCGGCCGGGAAGACCTGGCGCGACCTCGAATCGCGCAGCGAGTATCCTGCTGGCCGTGAACCTGAGCGAGTGGCTCGATCTCAAGGCGCTGGGCACCACCGCGGTGGCGTTCCTGCCACGGTTGCTGGTGGCGGCGATCATCCTCTTCCTCTTCTGGGTCGCCTTCAGGACCTCCCGAGCCGCGCTGCGCAACATCATGCTCCGTGCCCGTTTCGAAGAGGCACTGATCGATCTCCTGATCGACAACATCTATCGCTCGGCGTTGATCGTGATTGCGGTGGTGATCGCGGCGGGGCAGGTGGGCATCAATATCCTGCCGGCGCTCGCGGGGCTCGGGGTGGTGGGGATCGCGCTGGGATTCGCAGCGCAGGATTCGGTCGCCAACATGATATCCGGGTTCCTGATCTTCTGGGACAAACCGTTCCGAGTCGGTGACTACGTCAGCCTCCAGGACCAATACGGACGGGTCACCGAGATCACCCTGCGCACCACGCGCGTGCGGACGCCGGCCAATAGCTACGTGGTCATCCCGAACCGCAAGATCATCGAGTCGACTCTTGTGAACCACAGCAAGCATGGCGGCATGCGCATCGAGGTTCCGGTGACCATCGCCGGCAGCGAGAGCGTGGCCGATGCCCGGCGCGCGTTGCTCGACGGCATCACCGGCATCGAGGGAGTCGTCGACGAGCCGAATCCGGACGTGGTCGTGAAAGCGCTCGGGACGATGGGAACCGACCTCCTGCTCCGAGTGTGGATCGACGACGCGGCGCTCGAGCGGCCTGTGTTCTACCGCGTCACCGAGGCGGCCAAGGAGGCGCTTGAACGAGCCGGACTGGAAACCCCGTCGCCCCAGATCCAATTGCTCGTCGACCAGGCGCAGACGCTGTTGAAGCCGGCCCCCGAGCGGCGCGGCTCGGTTCAGGCCGACGCCGAGGACGAGTAGGCCAGGCGCCGGTCGCCTTCAATCTCCCCCTGGCGGAGTGGGAGGAGACGGCGCCGTCTCCACTCCCGCCTCGATCTTCTCCAGCGGCCGGTTCAGATCACCTGGCCTCCCCGCCGTCACGGCCCCGCCGTACTCGACCCGCGACTGAACGTCCGGATCGCCCCAGTAAGTGATCAATCCCCCTTGCTCGATCCTGGCCTGCAAGCTGACCGTGGGCTTGGTGAAGATCCCTCCGCCATGACGCACGCCTGCGCGCACGGCTTTCGCGTTCATCGAGCGCATGTCCAGCCTGCCGCCGCTCTCCACCATGCCGAGGAGCTTCTCTTGTGATGGGAAGCTCCCCACGGTGCGCAGCGTGCCGCCATGCATGACCTTGAGCTTGTCGATCGCTGGCGTCTGCACCTCGATCACCATCTCCCGTTCGTCACGACACTGGCCATGAGGACCCCGGATCAGCAGCTCGCCGTCTTCGACGGTGACGCTCGAGCACTCCCGCCGGCCTTTCACCAGCGTGACGCGCTGAGTGGAGCCGTGGCGCACGATCACCTCGCCGCCATCCTGCAGCTGGATGGATCGAAAGGCGGCGACCGAGAAGACGCTCTGAGCGGTGCTCCCCGGCGCCGCGGTGAGCATTGGGGCCCACGCGACCAACAGCACGAGGCCGGCCTTACCCGATGGACTCCGCATGGCTCCCTCCTTCGTCTGGCGCGTTACTTCAAGGAGTTGGACGGCCGGTGCCCGCCGAAGGTTGGACTCCACCGGAAGCGGGCCTATCCTCGGCCGCCATGTCACTGGACCCACCGCTCCTCAGGCACGCCGCCACCCCGGTGCATGGCCGTTTCTTCGTGCGGCCTGCCGACTCCACCAAAGCCCGGTACTGGCTGGTCGGGTTCCACGGCCAGAGCCAGACGGCCGACGCCTTCCTCAAGGACCTCGAGCGGGTGGACCGCGGCTCGGACTGGCTGGTCGCATCCATCCAGGGACTGAATCGCTACTACGCGGGGCGCACGGGGTCGGTCGTCGCGGCGTGGATGACATCGCAGGATCGCGAGCTCGTGATCGCCGACAACGTGGCCTGGGTGGATACGGCGCTCGACCACATCGAGCGTGAGTTCGGAGCTCCGCAGGCCATCGTGCTCGCGGGCTTCTCGCAAGGCGTGGCGATGGCCTATCGCGCAGGATTGCTGGGGCGCAGGTCGTGCTCGGCGATCATCGCAGCCAACGCGGACGTGCCTCCCGAGCTCAAGACCTCGAACCAGCGATGGCCGCTCGTTCTCCTCGTCACCGGCGCGCGGGACCAGTGGTATACGCCGGCCCGTCTCGAGGCGGACTCGGAGTTCCTCGAACGCCGCGGCGCCGAGGTGCGGGAGCTGATCCACGAAGGCGGCCACGAATGGAAGGACGAGCTGGTTCAGGAGGCGGGCCGCCTGCTCAAAGAGGTCGAGCGCGCCCCGGTCTGACTCCGTTCTTCAGGGCTCGAATACGACCTTCACGCATCCGCCCCGCTTGAGGTCGAACATCTCGTAGGCCTCGGGACCGTCCTTCAGCGGTCGCCGGTGAGTGACGATCGCCCCGAGATCGCTTCGCCGTCGCAGGAGCGGCAGCAACTCCTCCATGAGAGATCGCGCGGGGCATCTCCCGATGCTCAGCGTGAGGTTCTTGTTGTAGGCCTCGAGGGGCGAGAACGAGAATCTGCTCTCGTGATGAACGCCGGCGATCGCAACGATCCCGCCGGGGCGCACGAGCTCGAACGCGAGCCGCGAGGCATCGGCACTGCCCACGACCTCGAGCGCGGCGTCGGCTCCCCTCCCATCCGTGGCGTCGAGAATGGTTGGGCCCACGAGCTGGTTCAGCTCCAGCGGTTCGGCGCCGAAACGCGCGGCCAGCTCGAGGCGCTCCGGAACGGCGTCCACGGCAAACACACGGCCGGCGCCTTGCTCGAACGCGGCCACCGCGGCCGCAAGCCCGACCGGCCCGCAGCCCAGCACGACGACGACATCGCCAGCCGAGATGCGACCCAGACGGGACACGTGCCATCCGGTCGGCACGACGTCGGTGAGCAGCAGGGCCAGCTCCGCGGGTAAGCTCTCGTCGATGGCCAAGAGCGTGGCGTCGGCATGCGGCACTCGAATGAATTCGGTTTGAGCACCCTGGAGGCCCACGCCGTTCTCCACCCAGCCCAGCAAAGCCCCCTGCCGGCACCTGGCCGACAATCCTCGTATACAGAAGAAGCATCTCCCGCAGCAGGTGCTGAAAGGAGCCACGACACGGGTCCCGATCGCGTGACCCCGCACTTCCGGGCCGGCCGCGACGATGCGACCCACGAACTCGTGACCCATGACGGTGCCTTCGTCGAGGCCGGTCTCGCGGCCGTGGTAGACGTGCAGATCCGAGCCGCAAAGGCCGGCGCACTCGACCTGAACCATGGCGTCGCCGTCATCGAGCAGCGTGGGCTCGGGCACGGTTTCGTAGCGAATCGTGCGAATGCCGCGAAAGGTCAGTGCGCGCAGGGGATCACCCCGGCACAAAGCCGTTGGGACGTCACTTGGCGCTCCAGGCATCGAACACGGTTCGCGCGGTCCGGGCGATCAGCCGCTCGGCGCGGCGGATCGATCCTCGGGGCTCGCCGACCAGGACGGCGATGGCCACCTCGTCGCCGTTGGGAAGGCGCATCACACCGACGTCGTTGATCGCCACGGTCACGCCAGCCGAGGTGCCCCCTGTGCCGGTCTTGCGCGCGACGCGCGTACCCTTGGGCAACATGGCCGGGAGCCGATGAGGGGCCGTCTTGCAGCGCGCGAGGATGGACTTCAGCGTGTCGGTCATCGCCGCGGAGAGGAGACCTCCACTCCATAAGCGCTCCAGCAAGTGAACGCACGCTTCGGCCGTACCGGTGTCGCGTGGATCGAGCAGCATCGCTCGCGCGGCGCTGTCGTGAACGGCGACCGGTACCCTGGAGCGAATCTCGCGGATCTCCTCGGCGGATCCCAGGGTGTCGGCGCCGGGGGCGACGCCGTGCCAGTCATTGCCGAGGGCACGCTCCGTACGATCCACGCGGAAGTCGCGAATGCCCTTTCCTTCCAGCCATCGAGTGACGGCGACAGGACCACCGGCGATGCGCATCAAGGCATCTGCCGAGGTGTTGTCGCTTCGCGTGAGCATGACGTCGAGGAGACGGTAGAGGCTCACCGGCCCTCCCCCGCGAGGGTAGCGGTCGCCGAGCCAGCCCCGCGGGTGCATGTCCTGAGGGAGCAGAGTGATGGGTGTGCTCAACGACCATTGACCCCGGTCGACTCCGTCCATGATCACCACCGCGACGGCCAGCTTCACCACGCTCAGAAGGGGAATGAGCGTATCCGCATTCACCCGCGCGACCGCGCCGTTGGCGAGGTTCTTGGCGACGACTCCACAACGCGCCGGCATGCCGCTCACCATGGTTCTCAGCCGTGCCTCGAGGGCGGTGTCGGGATGCTCGGGGTGACGAGCGCCAAGCGATGGGGTCGCCGGAGAAGGGCGAATGTCGGGCGGTGTGGTCCGGGGTGCCGGACGGAGCGTGAGCCCCGCCACGATCACCACCGTCGCGACCGCCACGAATCCAAGAGCGCGCTTCATGCCTGCGCGTTCTCAGCGCATCACGATGGTGTTGATCCGGCGCGTCTCGCCCATCGCGCGCAGCAGGGCGAAGTAGACGCCCGGCGCCCCCGGGGCGGTCCAGCGCGCCTCGTGAGCGCCCGGCTCCATGACGCCGTTCGCCAGTGTCGCCACGCGCCGGCCCGTGACATCGAAGACCTCGAGCGTCACCCATGAAACCTGCTGCAGGTCGAAGACGAAGGTCGCCGAGCCGCGCACCGGGTTCGCGCCCCGCAGCGAGAACGAGAGCGTGCTCGACCTCGGACCAACGCCCACGGTGCTCCCCAGGGTCGCCACCCGGAAGCCGAGGTCGCCGTACTCATCGGACGAGTGCATGTCCATGATGCGGCCCCACTTGCCCACCAGGTCGCCGATCCACGACCCGCCGCGAATGCCGCGAAGGTCCGGCTCGGGCACCGTCTCGTTGAACTCCATCACGTTGCCCTCCATGTCGAACGCACCGTAGGCGCTCGCGCTGTTCTCGTGCGCGCCGACCTCGGTGCGGTAGTAAGGAGGGCCGATGGTGTACGTGCCGTTGAAGGGCCGAAAGGTCGCGTTGTTGCCGGGATCCGGATCGACGAGGAAGCTGCTCATGCCGCTGTTGGTGCCGGTCGGGAAGCCCCAGTAGATGCCGGTCGCGCCGTCGTAATAGGCCGCCTTGTACCATTCGTTCTCGGTCGGGATCACCCACGTGGCGTCGGGCTCGCGGACGACTCCCTCGAGGTCCCAATCCGTCTGTTTCCCGTTCAGGAAATAGGAGCCGTCCTCGGTCGTGGAGAGATCCGTGGTCCCCGCAGGCTGACCGTTGTGCAGCCAATTGGCGAAGCGGGCCGCATCGCCCCAGGAGATGAAGTTCACCGGCCGGTTCGCCCAATCGGGAGCGACGCTGTAGGCATAGCTTCCCGGCGAGCCGATCCGCGCGATCTTGCAGCCTTGTACGTGTGTCCACATCCTGGTGTCGTAGAGACCGTACCGATCGGTGGCCGCCACGGTGTTGAGAAACGCGGTGTATTGACCCGCCGCCACCTCGTGCTTGCCGATCGCGAACACGTAGCTCACCGCGCCGAAGACGCCTTGGAACTGGATGGGGTCCCCGGTGTTCCCGGGGTTCCCGACGGTGACGGTCTCGATGACCAGCGGAGCCGCCTGAGCGTGCGCGAGAAAGACACGGCCCCATAGACCGGCGACCAGCACAGCGATCTCGAATGGCATTCGGCTCATGAGCGCTCCGCGAGGATTATAGGCATCGCAGACCGGTCCGTGGCGCTCGGATTCCTAACGACTGCGCTTCGGCGGCACGATCCCGTTCACGCCCTCGGCGATCGTCAGACCGGAGAGCCAGTCGATCAATGACACCGTGGCTCGCTTGCCATCCGGCGCCAGGCCGAAGGACTCGATGGACTCGGTCGAGCCGGCGAACAGCGTGTCGACGCTCCCGACCCCTGTTCTCCATGCCGAGAGCGGCCGCCGGAGCAGCACCGGTTGTCCATCGTTACGGAGGAACACGTAGACCACCGAAAGGCCGTCCGCGCTCACCCTCGATCTTCCGGTCTGGACCGTTCCGAACAACGAGTGGAGCTGCACTGGGTAATCGAGGGGTTTGCCCTTCGAGAGATCGAGCACCTCGAGTTTCGAGAGCAGCGTGCCCACGTCATTCATCACGGAGAGGTAGCGACCGTCCGGCGAGAGATCGGGGATCAGGGTCGCTCCGCGCAGCAGGCGCTCGCCTTCCCCGCCCGCGAGTGGAACGCGCCAGACGCCGAGCTTGGTGGGATGAGACGAGCTGTAGATGACCGATCGGCCATCCGGAGTGATGGAAGGATTCTCCGCGTCGACGCTGTCGCGCGAGACCTGGCGCGGGGCGTTTCCATCCCGGCGAGCCGTCCAAATCTCGTAGGCGCCGGATCGATTCGAGCACCAGACGATGGTTTGCCCATCCTGGCTGTACTCGGGATCCCAGTCGTCCTGTGGATCGTCGGTCACGCGGTGTATCTCTCCTGTTTCCGTCGAAACTTCCCACAGGTCCAGAGTTCCACCGCGGTTCGATGAGAACATGACGGCCTTGCCGTCGGGCGAATACACCGGCTGGCGATCCATCGTCAGTCCGCTGGTCAGCCGGCGCCCATTCGTCAGGTCCCTGGAATCCAGCGAGGCCTCGAAAAGGTTCTGGCGCACGACCAGGCTCGACATCACGAGCCGGCCGTCGGGAAGCAGGTCGATCTGGGCGGGAAAGTTCTCGAGCCAGCCGAGCTCGCGGTAGCGGCCGGACCGAGCGTCGAGATGGAGCAAGCGACCCGAGGCGCCGCGCGCGATGGCGGTGATGCCTTCGCCCTCCGCCATCACGAGACCGCCGCTCCCATCCCACACCGGATTCGAGAGCACGGCGCCGTTCGGCGAGGGATAGAGACGCGCCGAACCCGCCGCGGCATCGACGATGGCGAGAGTGGAGCTCGTGTTCTGGACACCGGTGAGGATCACCGCGATGCGCTTGCCATCAGGCGACCAACGCGGAGACCCGATGTTGAATGTTCCTCGCGACCACAGCTTGCGGAGCCCCGTGCCATCGGACTTCGCGAGCATGAGATTCACCTGCACGCCGCTGTCGGTGGACGCCGAGATGTAAGCGATGCGGTCGCCGTTCGGCGACGGGTCGGCATCGAAGGCGTCCTGGATGACGAGCCGCGCCACTCCGCCCAGGACCGGGATGCGCCAGAGCGACTGTCCGCCGCTCCCTCGGCGGGTGAAGAGAATGTTGGAGCCGTCGGGCGTGAATCGCGGCAGGTGATCGTTTTCGCCGGTGAGCTTGACCTCGCTCCGTGATGCCATGTCCATGAGCCAGAGTCCCTGGCCGTTCTGACGGACGGCGTTGAATGCGATCAGCCTTCCGTCGGATGAGACCGAGGGCTCGGTGTCCCGGCTGCCTTGAGACAAGGTCGAGACGCGAATGCCTTTGCCGGATGGCGCCTGGCTCGTCATGCGTCCGGCGAGGAATCCCGCGGCGAGGATGAGAGAGGCGATTGCAGCCATGACCCAGACCGCGTTCTTTGGGCGTTGCTTCTCCACCACGTCCGCACCGGCGGGCTGCACATGCAGCGTCTCGCTCGCGATGAGATCGAGCGCAAACGCCAGGTCGCGAGCCGACTGGAACCGGTCTTCCGGATCCTTCCGCAGACAATGCCGGACCACACGCTCCAGAGCGGGCGGCGTCACCGGCTTCAACTCCGTCATGGCGCGGGGCTCGCCGGTCATGATCGCCGCGATCAGGCTCGCCTGGCTCTCCCCCGAGAACGCCTGCGCACCGGTGGCCATCTCGTACAGCACGCAGCCCAGCGCCCACAGATCGCTGCGCGCGTCGGCTTCCTTGCCTTCCAGCTGCTCCGGCGCCATGTACTGGAACGTCCCGACGATCGTTCCCTCGGCGGTGAGCGGCGCCGGCATCGTCGGTGAGTGGCTCATGGCTCCCGGAGTCGCGCCGAGGCCCGTGGATCTCGCGAGACCGAAGTCCAGGAGCTTGGCCCCGATGCGGGTGAGCATGACGTTGCCGGGCTTCAGGTCGCGGTGCACCACCCCGGCACGATGAGCGCGCGCCAGCGCTTCGGCGATCTGCCGGCCGAGCGCGAGCACTTCCACGAGCGCGAGCGGTCCTTTCTCCAGCCGATGGGCCAGCGTCTCGCCGTCCACCAGCTCCATCACCAGGAAGGCGATGCCATCTTCATGAGCAAAGTCGTAGAGCGTGCAGATGTGAGGATGGCTGAGCTGCGAGATGGTGCGGGCCTCGCGCTCCAGGCGGCTCCGCATCTCGGGGGCGGAGGTCAGGTGCTGGGGCAGCACCTTGATGGCCACGTCGCGACCAAGACGTGAGTCATGGGCGCGGTACACCTCTCCCATCCCGCCGGCCCCGAGCGGCGCGACGATCTGGTACCGGCCGAGAAGTTTGCCTGAAGGGAGCGACACGGGGGGCAATCTACCGCAAGGCGCACGGGCGCGTGAGGCATGTACGTGCAGCATCGGGGCCGGGCGAGTCGCTCGGGCGGCTGCCGGCCGCGCCGGTCTCGAACTAGTGGTCTCTGCCGGGCGTCCCTCTAGTGTGAAGCGAACCTGCGGCCATCGTGATCATGGAGATCGACCATGAACGTCAGAACCACTCGACGTCTCGCCGTGACCTTCTTGCTCGCCGCTGTGCTCGCCTCTGGCGCCGCCGCCTTCGTCGATGCGCAGATCCCTCAGACGTTCAAGAACCTGAGGGTGTTGCCCAAGGATATCGCTCGCCCCGCGCTGATTGGAGAGATGCGAGAGATGGCGGGTGCGCTCGGGGTTCGTTGCGGACACTGCCACCCGGGCGGCAATCCCGAGACGCTCCAAGGCGTCGACTTCGCATCGGACAGCCTCGAGAGCAAGCGAGTTGCCCGCACGATGATTCGTATGACCCGAGAGATCAACAGCGCTTTCCTGCCGATGACCGGGCGGGACACGATGCGTATGGCGCGCGTGAGGTGCGTGACATGTCATCACGGCGCGCGCCGTCCAGAGACACTCGCGGATACGCTGCACCGGGCACTCGACCGCGGCGGGGCGCCCATGGTGACTGCGGCCTACCGTTCGCTGCGCGAGCAATACTATGGGCGCGCGGTCTACGACTTCGGGGAAGGCGCGCTCTGGTTCATGGCGGAACAGGCCACCCGCAAGGCCGCCACCGCGGAGGCGGCGATCCCGCTGCTCGAGCTGAACCTCGAGTTCTTCCCCAAGTCCGTGAATACTCGAATCGCGCTTGGCGACCGGCTGATCGCGAATGGCGACACCGCGGCGGCAATCCGACGCTGGCATGAGGCTCTTGAGCTGGAGCCCGGGAATCGATTCATTCAGAGCAAGCTCGATGCGGTCCGCGGAGGCAAGCGCTGACGTGGCGACCCGGCCCCTTGCTCGCGACCGTCTCGCCGTTTCGGTCGTGCTCCTGATTCCGCTGGGCGCCAAGACCGGCTAGGATCGGATCTCGGTCGCTAGGATACGCTGGATCCCCCGGCCGCCACAGGAGCGAGGATGAGCAGGGCAATGATGGTTGGGTTCCTGGTCATGATGGCCGGTGGCGTCGGTGCCTCGAACGCCGCTGCGGTTCCGCAAGTCGGAGACCGTGCACCCGACTTCGCACTGCCCTATGCCACCCGAGATTCGGTGAGCCGTGACTCCCTCGTGCTCTCGTCGCTGGTCGGGAAACGCAATCTGGTCCTGGCCTTCTATCCCGCCGACTGGAGCGGCGGCTGCACCAAGGAGGTATGCGCCTTCCGCGACAACTTCGCGGAGCTTGGACAGCTGAACGCCGATGTGATCGGAATCAGCGGGGACTATGTGTACTCCCATTACGAATGGGCCAAGCATCACAACCTGCCGTTCCGTCTGGCGGCCGACCACAATCATGAAGTCGCGAAGCGGTACGGGTCCTTCAACGATGCCAACGGCTACAATCGGCGCACGGTGTTCGTCATCGACAAGTCGGGCAAGATCGCATACGCCGACCTGGCCTACAGCGCTCGCGACGCAGCTTCATTCGACAAGCTCCGGGCGGCGCTCAAGGGGCTGAAGTGATCGGAGCCTTGGCAAGGCTTTCGCTGTTGGCGCTGCTGACGCTGGCGGCATGCACGAACAACGACCAGCCTCCGGCCCCAACCTCCACCGCACGAGAAGGCCAGATTGAAGTGGTCGGCACGCTGGACTCGCTGAAGGATGATCGGCCCGTCGATGGCGGCGTCGATCTCTTCCTCGAGACCAGCCAGGGCGTCACGGAGCGGGTGCGGGTGCCGTCCGCGTTCATCGCCGGGCCCCGCGACTCCATCATGGCGATGCACGCGGTGGTCGACGCCGCCAAGGTCGGCAATCGCATCCGCGCTCGCGGAAGCCGGGACGAAGAAGGCGCACTGAGGCCGGAAACCCTCGAGCTGCTTCCGTAGCCTTCCAGGACTGATGGAACACTTCGTCACCATCCTGGCGTTGATGGGAATCGTGATCGTCGTCGCCTCGCTGCTCTCGGGCGCGCTCGAGCGCGGCGCGGTGCCGGTGGTCGCGGTGTTCTTGGCACTCGGCTTCGCGCTCGGGCCTTCCGCGCTGGGCTTGGTGGACATCGGCTTCGGCTCGCCCGAGCTGCGCGTGCTCGGCACGCTGGCGCTGATGCTCGTGCTGTTCAGCGACGGCGTGACCTTGAACCTCAAGGAGCTGAGACCGCGAAGGTCGTTGCTCCTCCGGCTCCTCGGCCCCGGCACGCTGGTGCCGGCGGCCGTGATCGGCATCGCGGCGCACTACCTGCTCGGCCTGCCGGCGCCCGCCTCCGCGATCCTCGGCGCCGCGCTGGCCTCGACCGATCCGGTGCTGCTCCGGAATGCACTGCGTTCGCGCGCCATGCCCCACGACACTCGCATCGCGCTGCGCCTGGAGACCGGGCTCAACGACATCATCCTGCTGCCGATCGTCGTCATCGCGATGCTGGTGTGGGACCCGCAGCTCACCGCCCACGGTGGCCAGCAGCAAGGGGTGCTTCGCAGCGTGCTCGGCCTGGTGGTGCTCGGGCCCGCGCTTGGCGTCATGGTTGGCTGGCTCGGGATCACGGCGCTGACGTGGGTGCGGCGCCGCGCGGGAGTGCGCCGCGACTACGAGTCGCTCTACGCGCTCGGCCTGGCATTCGCCGCCTACGCGGCCGCCGAAGCCGTGGGCGGCAGCGGCTTCGTGGCCGCATTCGCGGCGGGCATCGTGATCGACGCGCAGGACTCCGAGCTGTGCGACTGTTTTCTCGAGTACGGTGAGGCGACGGCCGAGATGTTCCTGCTGCTCACGTTCGTGGCGCTCGGCACATCGTTGATCTGGAAGGGTCTTGGCATCTTCGACTGGAACACGGTCCTGTTCGCGGTCTTAGCACTCGCCATGCGCTCCATCGTGCTCTACCCGATGCTGGGCGGCATGGGTCTGCCGCAGCGGGACCGCCGGCTCATCGCGCTTCTCGCCCCGCGTGGGCTGAGCACCCTCCTGCTCGCGCTGCTGCCGGTGTTCGCCGGTATTCCCGGCGCGGAGCTCGTGTTCGTGGTGGCCAGCTTCGTGGTGCTGATCTCTCTGGCGGTCCACGGCGGAGGGATCACGTGGTTCCTGCGGATGAGCGCGCCGCATGCAGCCCCGGCGCCGGCGAGCGCGGCCGCGACCACCGGCGGTCTCGTGCCCGACCGCATCACGCTCGAGGAGCTGGATGCGCTGCGCAAGGCCGGAGAGCTGGTCGTGATCGCCGACTCGCGCAAGGACGATGTCTACTATTCCGACGGGCGCAAGGCCGCGGGCGCGGTGCGCCTCGATCCCTTCGATCCGGTGCTCGACGCACGGACGCATGCGGTGCCAGCCGAGGCGACGATCGCCATCTACTGCGCCTGACTGGACGAAGCCACGAGCGCCCGGGTGGCGCTCGATCTCCGGAAGTCCGGATGGCCAAAGGCTCGCGCATTGGTCGGCGGATGGCAGGCGTGGCTCGAGGCGGGCCGCGCAACCGAGCCGATCCGCGCCGGCGCAGCCTCCTGAGCGACCCCAGAGCCTCAGGCAAATTCCCGATGACCCAGACACCGGATGGCTGATACAAGAGGAGTGATGAGCACCACGCCATCCTCCAGGATCGAAAGTCCCGTCATCGGGCTCTGGGGCGTGCGGTACCAAGTCAAGGACGTCCGCCGCTCGGTCGAGTTCTACACGCAGCAGCTCGGCTTCAAGCTCGACCTTCAAAACCCTCCGGCCTTCGCGCAGGTCTCGATCGCGGGACTCAAGCTCATCCTCAGCGGCCCAGGTGCTTCGGGCTCCCGCCCGATGCCCGATCGTCGCCAGCAGGAGCCGGGCGGATGGAACCGGATCGTTCTACAGGTGGCTGATCTGCCCTCGCGGATCTCGGAGCTCGAGGCGAAGGGGCTGCGGTTCCGGAACGCGATGGAGTCCGGACCGGGCGGCAAGCAGATCCAGATCGAGGATCCGGACGGCAATCCGATCGAGCTGTTCGAGCCGGCGCAGCGATAGCGCCGCTCGCGCAGCACGACCTGGATCAAGGTCGTGCTGAAGGCCGCGTAGCGCCAGACGCGCGAAGTGCGTGCGCCGCGACGAGCGGTCGAAGCGCGAGTTGACCCTTGCGTGCGAGGTTGATCGCCTCTCCCAGGATGCGCAGCGCTTCCTGCGGCGCGTGAAAACCGGTCGAGTTCTCCGCCTCGACGAAGTCGAGATAGAACTGCGCATGCCTCTGGTAACGCTCGGCCTCCTGATACGCGGCGCCGGTGTCGGCTGCGGAGCGCGCGGACTTCATGTCGGCGATCAGATCCATGAGCGCGTCCATGGCCTGGTTGCGCATGTCGAAGACGCGCTGCTGATTGCCCTCGGCCCTTGCCTTGAGCTCCTCCTCCGACCATTTGTGGCAGGTCTGGCAGGCGTGCGCGACGTTGAGCAACGGGCTCCGGACGTGATGATCGCTGATCTTCTGGGCTCCCACACGGACGTAGGGCATGTGGCAGTCGGCGCAGGAGACGCCCGAGCGGGCGTGAATACCCTGGTTCCACATCTCGAACTCCGGATGCTGGGCCTTGAGCACCGGAGCGCCGGTTTCGGCATGGACCCAATCCTTGTGCCCGATCGAGTCGTAGTACGCGACGATGTTCTCCACCCGAAGCCCTCGTCGCCAGGGATACACCAGCCTCTTCTCGGGTCCCTGGAAGTAATACTCCACGTGACATTGGCCGCAGACGTAGGCGCGCATCTCCTGCCGCGAGGCCATGGTGTTGACCTCGTAGTTCGGGATGCCCTGCGACGCCTTGTACGCGCGGATGCCTTCGATGAACCCGGGTCTCGTCACCCGGAGCTGCATCGTCTGCGAGTCGTGGCAATCGATGCAGGCCACGGGATGCCTGACGCGTGCCCTGGCCTCGGGGTAAGGGAGCGGATTCAGCTTCTCGAAGCCGCGAACGATGTCTCCCCCTCCCGCCTGCTTGTAGGGCACGTACACCGAAGCATGGCAATGGAGACAGGTGCCCGGCTGCTTGGCCGCGTGCTGGCGCTCGGTGAAGGTCTGGTCGTCGAGCATGTAGGCATGGCCGCGCTCCTCGCGAAAGTCGACCGCGAACGAGTAGCCGGCCCACATGGTCTTCAGCCGTGGGTCGTCCTCCAGCCGCGATTGAGCCACCACCGAGCGCGGGTCGGCGCCGGTCGGAGTGCGGGGCACCGCCTCGCTGCCGCCGAAGCGCGTGCGTACCTGATCGACGGTGCGGCGATAGCCGTCGTACTGGAAGGGGAAGTTCTTGCCCCAGATCGCGGGGTCCTCGGTGTCGTCGGTGAGCTCCACCACGCGAAAGAACGGATTCCGCGCCTCCTGCTTGCGTTCGACGATGTTGACGAGCAGCGCCGTGACGCCCGCGCCGACGAGCGCCGCCAGAAGAACGGCGAGCAGAATCCCCCGGGCGAAGCCGCCTTCATCGACGACGATGGGTTCCCGAGACATGCGCTACCTCCCGAATCGAGATGCGACCGGCGACAGCTCGGCGTGGCCGACGGATCCGTGACAGCGAACGCAGGACACCTCGTCACCTTTCCCGCGACGACTTTCGAGCGACGTCATCGCCGATACCACGTCGGCATGGCAGTGGCGGCAGGCGCTCTCGGTCACCCTGCGATTCAGCGGAGTGATGCGGATCGGCTCGTGGAATTCGCCCGAAGTGAAAGCCCAGGAATGCCGGAAGCCGTTGAGCGCTTTGACGGCGTACTTGGCGACGAGGTTGTCATGAGGCGTGTGGCAGTCGTTGCACTCCGCCACCGAGCGATGGCTCGACTTGATCCAGCCATCGTACTGCGGGTTCATGACGTGACAGTTGGCGCAGGCCGCGGAGTCGTGCCCGAGGTACGAAGCGCCCTTGGCGTACAGAAAGGTGAACGCGCCGATGCCGATGCTCATGCCGAACAGCACGCCGGCCAGTACGGACCACCGTGCGGATAGGCGAGGTCGTTTGGCGACGCGCTTTGCCGGGCTCTGCGCCATGGCGGCAATCTACCCCATCCGCGCTTGTTCGTCGGTGCCGCGTCTGCGGTAGAGTGCCAAGCCTGCTCTTCGAGCCGATCACCTACCGGAGGCTCCGTGTCGCCGCGATCCCGCCTCGTCTCGTGCTTCGCCTTGCTCGTCGCCCTCGCGTGCGGCTGCTCGAATCAGCCGTCGACCCACTCCACATCGCAGACGTCCGCGGACACGACCGGCTTCAAGGTCGGCATCATGACCGGCACCGTCTCTCAGGGCGAGGAGGACTATCGCGCCGGACAGCAGATCGCCGCTCGCTATCCCGGGCGGGTGAAGACGGTGACCTTCCCGGACAACTTCAGCACCGAAGTCGAGACCGTGATCTCCCAGCTGGTCGGGCTTGCCGCCGATCCCGCCGTGAAAGTCGTGATCGCCGGTCAGGCCATCAACGGGAGCGTCTCGGCGGCGCGCAAGATTCGCGAGCAGCGGCCGGACATCCTGATCGGCTTCATGCTCCCCCACGAGGATCCCGACGTCGCGATGGCCGCCAGCGATCTGGCGATCATGCCCGACGAGCTATCGCGCGGCGTCGCGATCATCGAGAACGCGCAGAAGATGGGCGCCAGACACTTCGTCCACTATTCGTTTCCCCGCCACATGTCGATGGTCCTGCTGGCGAACCGCCGCGACATCATGGTCCGCGAGTGCGCCCGGCGCGGGATCCAATTTCACTTCGTGACCGCTCCGGACCCGACCGGTGAGGGCGGGCTGCCGGGAACGCAGCAGTTCATCCTCGAGGACGTGCCGCGACAGCTGGCGCGCCATGGACCGCTGACCGCGTTCTTCAGCACCAACGACGGCATGCAAGAGCCCCTGATCCGCGCCATCCTGACCGCGAAGAAGGGCTATTTCATCGAGCAGAGCACGCCGGCGCCCACCCACGGATATCCCGCCGCTCTGGGACTCGCGATCCCGCCGGACAAGAAGGGCGACATGGCGTGGATCAGCGCCGAGAACAAGCGTCTGATCGCCGAGCACGGCATGAGCGGACACTTCGGCACCTGGCCGCAATCGGTCGACATGGTGGCGTTGAGAGCCGTGGCGACGCTGCTGATCGATGCCGCGGCGAGGAAGATCGACGTCCGCGATTCGGTCACCGTGCGTCGCTACATCGAGGCCGAGGCCGGTGGCCCGGTCACCCTGCACCGCTACCATCCCGGCGGAAACCTCTGGCTGATGCGGATGGA
>DASTBI010000035.1 GCA_035712145.1 Candidatus Eisenbacteria bacterium
GGGCCATATCCAGAAGCGGCTGGCCGTCTGGCGCGAGCGGCATCCGGGCGTGGAGCAGCTCCGCATCGCCGTCATGGGCTGCGTGGTGAACGGGCCGGGCGAGAGCAAGCACGCGGACATCGGGATCTCGCTGCCGGGCACCGGCGAGGAACCGAAAGCGCCGGTCTACGTGGACGGCAAGCTCCAGACCACGCTCAAGGGCGAGACGATCGCCGAGGACTTCGCGCGGATCCTGGACGACTACGTGGCGCGGCGGTTCGCGTCGCCGACTACTTGAGCAGGATGACGCTGCGATTCATCTCGGTGCGGCCCACCCGCAGTCTCAGGAAGTACATCCCCGCGGGCAGATCCTGCGCGGCGAACATCGCGCTGTGCGCCCCCGCCGGCATCTGCGCGTCGATCAGGCTCCGCACGCGCTGACCCGCGACGTTGAACACCTGAAGCTGAACGCGGTCGGCGCGCGGCAGCGTGAAGCGGACCGCCGACGCAAGACGGAATGGGTTGGGCCCCGCTCCGCGGAACTCGATGCCGCCGGAGAGATCGGCGGGGTGAGCCGTGTCCTCGACGATCTCCTGTGCGCGCCCGCGGGCGACCTTCGCGGCGAACAAGCTCGGACGGTAGGCCGGCACGACGTCGTGCATGAGATTTGCCTGCCCGGCGGTGAACTCGGTGACGCAGGCGTCGTCGCCGTAGTCCATGTAGTTGTGGATGGGATCGTCGTCCGGATCGGGGCAGGTGTTGCGGCCCACCGGGCACCCATAGGCCGGGCTCTCTTCGTAGGCAGTGTCCTCGACCAGATCTCCGGGCGCTTCGCAGCCGTTCTCGAAGGTGTGCAGCAAGCCGAGGTAATGACCCACTTCGTGGACCATGGAGCGTCCGAGGTTGTAGGCGCTCAGGTATCCACCCGGCAGGGATCCGTAGTGAACCACCACGCCGTGCATGAAGTGGTCCTCGGGAATGGACCACGGGAAGTAGGCCCAGCCGAGAAGCCGGCCCCCGAGATAGCCCGTGTAGATGTTGAGCGTATGCGCGGGATCGACGGCGAGCGCCTCCTTGGCTTTCCATTCCTTCCCGGTGCCGGGGGTCATGCGGAACCAGCTGTTGTTCTCGGTGCGGTCGACGGACACCAGCTCGAACGAGTAGCCGGTGCCGGAATAGGCGCGGTTGAGCTCATCGATCTGCGCCGTGATCTGCGCATCGGTGACCGCGCCGGCCTTCGCTGACATGAGGACGTGGAAGGCGACGCGGATCGTCCCTCCGTCCCGCACGCCAAGGAGCGGCTCCTGCGCGAGGCGACGGCGGAGGTTGTGGATACGGAGGAGTTCCTGCGGTCCAGGCCGCGGCGTTCCGCACGTGCGGGCAGAGGCCTCGGGATCGAGCGAAAGGCTCGCTTCGACACTCTGAGCTTCCGCCGCCATGGGTCCGGCGAGACCCATGGCGACCAAGAGCATCGAGAGGCGACTGAGCGGCGGCAAGGTCCCTCCGGATTCCCGGCGATTGCGGGATGGATGAATCGAGACGGCGGCTATTTTCCCAGAGGGGAAGGCCCGGTTCAATGCCTCGAAATCGTGGCCGGGCTGTGGCTTCCGAGGCTCTCGAGGACCTTGCGCGCCAGCTCGGTGAGCGACGGATCGCGGGCGCCCATCAACAGGACCACGTCCCCTGGGCGAGCCTGGGAGAGAATCTCGGCCGGGAGCC
>DASTBI010000036.1 GCA_035712145.1 Candidatus Eisenbacteria bacterium
CTTGGCCAGGACGAGGAAACGACCGATCTTGCGACCGACCACGGCGCAACTCTCCGAGATGGGAGGCTGCAGATGACGGTCGGCCTGAAGACCGAGAACGCGACGCCGCCCACGAACGGATCGGGGGTGAATTCCAGGGCAGTGACGCTACTTCCGGCGTGCCGCGGGGTCAATATCCCTGGCGGGGCGGACCCTACAGCGGTCCCATGCGCCTCACGCGGGCCACGAGCGGGGCCTGGCGCTGGTGCGCCGGCGGGATACCAGCCGTTGGCCGGTCCTTCTCGAGCCGGGGCTCGCGCTCGATCCGCTGGATCTCGCTCCGAATGCTGCGAACACCCGAAGAGTCGGCCACGGCGCCGAGCAGCCGCGAGATTTCGTCCAGAGTCCGTACGTCCTCCGCCGCACGGGCGGCTGCGCGCCACAGGTGCATGGCCTCGACCGGATTGCCCGAAGCCAGCTCGATCCGTCCGAGTCCGATCTTGGCCGCGGGGTCCGACGGGTCGAGCTCGATCGCGCGCACGAAGGCAACCCGGGCTTCTTCGGCGCGCGAAAGGCGTCTCAGCGCTTCACCCCGGACCGCCCACGCCAGCGCGTGGCTTGGATCGGTCTCGGTGACACGGCTCGAGTGGTGGAGCGCGACGGTCCATTCCTTTCCCAGCAGAGCGTCGATCGCGAGCACGGCGAGATGAGACGCCGGTGTCCCCTCGCGCTGCACACGCTCGATCGCGCGCGCCAGGTGAACGGATCTCTGGAACTCGTTGGCGATCCAGTCGGGCGCGCGGCCGAAATCGGGTCCGATGCGGTAGAGGATCGCCGGCTTCTCGTCGCTGGAATGGATCACCGTCAGTCCGGGAATCGCGGCCGTCGGGTCGAGGAGATAGGCCAGCTCGGGCCGCATCTGAGTCTCGAACCACGAGAAGTAGATGTACTCCGCGCGCTGGCGCCGCGCGTAGTCGGCGAGCTCGCGCAGGCTGTGCACGCGGGGGAACGGCGCGACGGGATGGCCGGAGTAATAGCCGATGTGCCCCTTGCGTGCGATCACGGTGGAGCCTGACGCCGCGACTCGCTGAAGCGTCTGTCCAGCCGCGATCACCTCGCGCGGGGCTTCCCGGAGCAGCGCGAGCTGGGATTTCACGGCGGTGACGAGCGTGAGTCCAATGGCCGCGATCCCGATTCCGGCGACCGACCACCGCGCCGCTCCTGCGCTGCCCGCAAGCCTGAGCGCAGAGAGACCTGCAGCGGCGCTCGCGTAGAAGAGCACCATGGGCAGCGAGTAGCGTGTGCTGTGAAACGCCGCCAGCAACGAAACGAAGCAGAGGACGCCCGCGATCGCCAGAGGAAGCAGCCTTCGCTCGAGACGATGACGCCACAGCAGAGCGAGGCCGAGCAGGGCGGCGATCGCGGCCGGCCAGCCAAGCAGGTCTCGCGCGTCGCCGCGCAGGTGGACGGAAACCTGCCGCAGTCGATTCCACACGAAGGCCTTCGGGTCTCTCCCGATCACGGACCTCAAGCTGGGGATCGTCGCCGACGCATTTCCGAAATCACTCACGTCGTCCTGCACGTTCCAGTCGCCGTGATCATTTGCATAGAAGGCGTACCCGCGTACCAGCCCTTCGCCCGGGATCACTCCCTGCCCGACGGAGAAAGCTGCCCATGGCGCGACGACGAGCAGGAATCCCGCTGCGGAGGCCATCGCTCGTCTCACCCAGGATCCTGGCTCGTCACGCCGCCAGAGTTGGGCGACCACCAAGATGGGGACGAGATAGAGACTGCTGTAGCGCGTGAGCACGGCCGCGCCGGCCAGGGCGCCGGAGAGGAGCGGCGCCTGCCGCCCGCGGGCCCCCAGCGCCGTGAAGAGACAAACGGCCTGAAGGAAGACCGCGAGCATGTCGGTCGATGCGGCGGTGCCGTATCGGAGGAACGTGGGGTTGATCAGCACGAACGCCACGACCCAGAGGCCCGCAACCGGCCCGATCAGGCGAGTCAGCAGCGCGAACCAGAACGCCGCGGCCCCGGTCGCGGCCGCGACCGAGATCAGCTTGGCGCCGGTGAAGAAGTCCCGCGCCACGCCGCCGACCATCGCGAGAGCGACCTCGTAGCCGGGGCCCACGACGACGTAACGCCGGGCATCCCAAACGCCCTGCTGAATGCCCCGCGCGCCTTCGGCGTAGCCGCCGTAGAAGTCGCTTTCAGCCCCGTAGTCCCCGACGGTGTGGTGGAACAAGGAGAGCCAGGTGAGAACGAGGGCGAACAGGCCGATCGCCGTCCATCCGACGAGCGAGGCCTTGGAGAATGAGCGAGATGAGAGCGAGGTGCCGGGGGCGCGATTCATGCCTGGAGTGTTCGATCGTCCACGCCCGGCGCGTGTGGCATGAACCTTAGAGCCCGCGATGGACCGACCCAAGGCGCGCGGGACGAATGCGGAGTCGTGCGAGACGAATGCCCGATTTCGAGCGACGAAGCCGGGTGACGAGTTCCAGGCGGTGCCTGTAGGCTCGTCCGATGCCCGAGTTGCCAGAAGTGGAGACCGTTCGACGCAACCTGGAAGCCACGATCCTCAGGCGGACGATCACGAGCGCGCGTCTATCTGGAAAGAAGCTGCGCGATCCCATCTCCAGGCAACTCCCCCGCCGCATCCAGGGACGGCGGATTGAATCGGTCCACCGCCATGGGAAGTTCCTGCTGATCCACCTGGACCATGACCTGACGCTGATCTCGCACCTCGGGATGAGCGGCCGCTGGCTGTTCTTCGAGAGGGCCACGAGCTCGCTGCCTCATGTCCACGTGGTCGTCACCTTTCGGGATGGCTCCGAGCTGTGGTTCCAGGATCCGCGCCGCTTCGGATTGATTCGGCTGACTCCGACCTCGCGCTTGTCGCGGGACCCGGCTCTGATGGATCTGGGTCCGGACCCGGTGGCCACTCCGCTGCGCGGCGACTGGCTGTTCGAGCGGTCTCGCGGCGCGCGCGCTCCGATCAAGAGCTACCTGCTCGACCAGAAGCGCATCGCCGGGATCGGCAACATCTACGCGAGCGAGATCCTTCATCGAGCCGGCGTGAGCCCGCGCCGCCAGGCCGGCTCTTTGACTGCTCGCGAGTGGGACGCGGTCGCGGCCGAGACCTCGCGTGTTCTGGGCGAGGCCATCGACCGTATGGGGACGACGTTCAGCATGTACCGCACGCTGTGGAACGAACCGGGCACGTACGGAGACCAATTGCTCGTCTACGACCGGGCCGGCGAGCCCTGCCGCCGATGCGGCGGCGTCATCCGGCGCATCGTGCAGGGACAGCGCTCCACCTTCTATTGTCCCCGCTGCCAGAGCGTTCGCCGTCGTCGTCCCGCTTTATCCATTGCCCGCGGCCAGTCCGGCGCTTAATCTACCGGGCTCGATACGTCATTCACTGGTCACCGGGCGAGCCCGATCCATGCCGACTGATTCCGATCTTCGAAATTCCGTGCCGTTCGCGACCCTGGGGATCCCCCCGGTGTTGCTCAAAGGCGTGAGAGCCGCCGGCTTCGGCGAGCCCACTCCGCTCCAGCGCAAGGCCATCCCGATCATTCTCAAGGGCAACGACCTGATCGGCGTGGCGCAGTCCGGAACCGGCAAGACCGCCTCGTACCTCCTCCCCACGCTCACGCGTCTGCTCGAGGGTCCGCGTCGCCTGCGCGCCTTGGTCCTGGTTCCGACCCGCGAGCTGGCGACGCAGGTGGAGACGACCGCGAGGCTGTTCAGCCGGTTCACCGATCTGCGCGTCGCGGCGGTGTTCCCCGGGGTGCCGATGGCGCCGCAGGAGCGCGTGGTGCGCGAGGAAGGTGTCGGGCTCCTCATCGCCACGCCGATCCGCCTGCTCGAGCTTCACAGCCGCCAGGCGCTCAACTTCGAGGATGTCGAGATCCTGGTGCTCGACGAAGCCGACCGCATGGTCGACACCGGACTCGCCACGGATCTGCGTCGCATTCTCAAGGCGCTGCCCGAGACCCGCCAGACCCTGCTCTACTGCGCCACGCTTCCGCCCGAGCTCAACCGGCTCGCGAAGGAAGCGCTGGTCGAGCCGCTGCGCGTCGATCTCGCGCCGCCGAGCAAGCCGGCCGCGGGCATCCTGCAGGCGGTCTACCCGGTTCCGCGCGCGCTCAAGGCGGATCTCTTGAACGAGATCCTCACCCGCAACGAAGCGCGCAGCGTGATCGTTTACGCCAACACCCGCCACGCGGCGGACCAGCTCGCGCGCCAGCTCCAGAAGCGCGGCCACACGGTGGCGTCACTGCACGACAGCGACAATCAGATGCAGCGCGAGCGCGCGGTGAACGACCTGAAGCGCGGGCGCATCCACATCCTGGTCGCGACCGACGTGGCTTCGCGCGGCATCGGCATGGACGGGATTTCCCATGTCGTCAACTTCGACGTTCCGAGCCGACCGGAGGATTACCTCCACCGTATCGGGCACTCCACGCATGCCCACGCCGGCGGCGACGCGTTCACGCTGATGAGCCCGGAGGAGGGCATGCACGTCGCGGCCATCGAGCGCTATCTCGGACGCACCGTGCCGCGCGTGCTGCTGCCGGACTTCGACTACCGGATGAAGCCCACCGAGATCAAGCAGGTGGTCGGCTACCCCAATCGTGATCTCTCGATGCCCGTCAAGCCGCAGCACAAACCGGCGAGCAAGCCCGCCCCGAAGCCCGCGGCCAAGCCCGCCGCGAAGTCGGCCACGCGTCCCGGGAAGGCGAGCCGGCCATTGCGCCCGGGAACCCGAACGCGTCTCAAGCCGGCCCCGAAGCGCAAAGAGACCGCGAAGCGCCGCTAGAGGCTGCTGCCGATCTTCTCCACCGCCCACCGCCATGCGGCTTCGGCGCGCTGGGCATCGGCGGCCGAGGCCTGCACGAGGTCGGGGCTCCCGCCTCCCTTGCCGCCCGTGCGCTCGAGCAGATCGGGGACCATCGTCTTGAGATCGAGCGCCAGTGTCTTGGCTCGGCCGATCACCACCACCGGCTCGGGTGACCCGGCGGCAATCGCCACCCACGGCGCACCGGCCTCGAGGCACTTGATCGCGAATCGCCGCGCTTCCTCGCGCGTCCGCCGCTCCGCGAAGTCGGTCACTGGACGCGCGGGATCTCCGACTCGGTCCCGCGCCTCGGTGAGCAGCAGGCGCTCGGAGAGCTCGTCGAGCCGCTTGCGCAACTCGTCCCGCTCCGCAGCGGCCTTCTCGAGATGCGCCAGCAGCTCACGGTCCTTGAGCGTTCGCCGCTTAGCGCCTTCGACCAGCGCCTCGGTGCGCCACGCGTGATCCTCGAGCGCGCGCGCGCCGCAGACGAAATCGAACCGCAGGTTGCCGCGCACCTTCTCCCACCGCAGGACCTTGATGACCCCGACCTCGCCGGTGCGCCGCGTGTGAGTGCCTCCGCACGCCGATACGTCCCAGTCCGGAATCTCGACGATGCGGATGCGCCCACCGCTTCCCCGGCGCTCGGCCGGCGGAGGCTTGCGCAGCGAGAACCGCGCGAGGTCTCTCTCCTCCACCCAGTGCCGCTCGATCGGCCGGTCTTCCCACACGATGCGGTTGGCTGCGGCCTCGATCTCACCGACCCTCGGCCAGCCGATCTCGCCGAGCTCGACCTCGATGCTGCTGCGCTCCTCGCCCAGATGGGACGAGATGGTGGCCGCGCGGGCGGCACGCTCGAAGGCCGCGGACAGGATGTGCTGTCCGGTGTGCTGCTGCATGGAGTCGAAACGGCGGGTCCAGTCCACTTCGGCGGCCAGCGCGTCACCGCTCGGCTCCGCGTCGACCACGTGCCACACCCGGCCTTCGTCGTCGGCCTGGACGTCCACCACCCTCGAGCCGCCGAGGATGCCGCGGTCTGCGAGCTGCCCGCCGCTCTCTGGATAGAAGTAGGTGGATTGCAGCTCGACTGCGGGCCGGCCCTGATGCTCGCCGTGCCGCGCTGTGCTGGCCGTGAAATGCGTGGTGTACGAGTCGTCGTAGTAGAGGCGCTCGGAAGCCATGCGATGGATGTCGAGACGGCTACGTGGGACGGCGCTGGAGCCCGTACTGCCGGAGCTTGCGCCACAGCGTGGTGCGTGAAATGCCGAGCTGCTTCGCGGCGCTGGTCGCGTTCCCCTTGTGGAGCGTGAGCACGCGGCGGATGTGCTCCTTCTCGACGTCGGCGAGTGACCATGCATCACGGTTCTCCGAAAGCGCGGCGCTCGGATGGCCGACATCGCGGACCGTGCTGCCTCCCGCGGCCGATCCGGGCTCTCCGTGAGTCGGCAGCATGCGCGGCGTGCGCAGCGCGGTCGGCAGATCGGCGGGGCGGATGAGGCGGCCTTCGGAGAGGGCGACGGCGTGCTCGATGGCGTTCTCGAGCTCACGCACATTGCCGGGATAATCGTAGCGCTCCACGATCTCCATGGCCTCGGGCGAGAATTGGAGCCCGTTCCGGTCCATGCGCTCCGCGATGCGGGTGAGGAAATACGAGGCGAGCAGCCCGATGTCCTCACGCCGGTCGCGAAGCGGAGGCAGCTCGATCTGAACGACGTTGAGCCGGTAGTAGAGGTCCTCGCGGAAACGGCCTTCATCCACCAGCGCGCGCAGGTTCCGGTGCGTCGCCGCCACCACCCGGAGATCGACGAGGCGCGTGACGTTGTCCCCGAGCCGGCGGACCTCGTTGCTCTCGAGAGTGCGCAGGAGCTTGACCTGCGCCTGCACCGGCATGTCGGCGATCTCGTCCAGGAACAAGGTGCCGCCATCGGCCTCCTCGACCAGCCCGGCGCGCTCGACGGCGGCCCCGGTGAAGGCGCCCCGGGCATAGCCGAACAGCTCGCTCTCGACCAGCCCGTCCGGAATCGCCCCCACGTTCACCGGGACGAAAGGGCCCCGGGCACGGCGCGACTGGACGTGGATCGAGCGGGCGATCAGCTCCTTGCCGGTCCCGCTCTCCCCGAGGAGCAGCACGGTGCTGTCCGTGGGGGCCACCCGGGAGACCAGGCGCAGGATGCGCTGCATCCGGGGGCTGGCTCCGACGATGTCCTTGTAGAGGGAATCGGACGGAATGCCGCCCTTGGCGGACTTACGAACCGGGCGCAGCGTGGAAATCGACATCGTAGGGGACCTTCCGACGGGACTGTTTCAACGTGCCACGACCCATCCACAGGGTCAAGACAAAGACCCCGGCGCTATCTCGAGGCGCCGTTCGGCCCCCCTGCAGGCTTCTCGGGAAGGCTCGCGACCGGCTCGGCAGGACCGGGCTTGCTGGCCTGCCCCTCGACCTTGGCGTAGAGGGGGCCCACCTCGATCATGGGCGTATCGATCTCGACGAGGCGCAGGTAGAAGAAGGTCCACGCATACTGAATGATCGGCGTGGCGCCGATGACCATCAGCCAGAAGAGCGAAACCTGGGCGGCGTCGTTCATCGACGGGATCAGGACCCCGAGGATGGCGATCACCATCGCGAGCGCGAGCACGAGCGCCCCGGAGGCGGCGACCAGCTCGAACCAGCGCTCGAAGTGGCCTTTCATCATGTGAAAGGAGCGCTGAAAGGCGCCTGCCAGATCGTGCTCGTCCAGCACCACCGACTCGGTGGCCACACCGAGCCTGAAGCCGAGGAACAGGGTCGGCACCAGCAGCGAAAGCGCGACCGCGAGCTGAAGGAAATTGTGCGAGAGGTCCTGAAAGAAGTCCTCGGGACTGAGGCGCAGGTACGCGGTGGGCAGGAAGGTGCAATAGGCGGCGAGGCCGAGCACCACGTTGCGCACCCCCTCCGTGGTCAGCAGCCATGGGATGCGCCGGAGGCCGCGCGCGTAGCACTCGCCGGCCGGAGCGGGCCGCGCCGAGGCCGGCCGGTTGAACACCGAGCGCGCGCGAAAGCGCAGCATCGCGCCGATCACGAGCAGCGTGATGAAGTCTCCGAGCAGCGCGAGGCTGCCGATCGCCAGCACCGGCGAGAGATCGTCGACGGTGTCGAGCGGAGGCAGCAACGCGAGCGCGATCGCCCACGGCGCACGCATCAGCACGGGAAGGACCAGCGAGTGGAGCGGGTCGCGGCGAACGGCGAGGTCGAAGGCGAGAGCGATTGCCCTGCGGGTCGAGATGGGCGGGCTGCGGTGGGCTCGGTCTGGCATGGCAAGTGTTTGTCCTGTTTGACACTAGGAAGCGCGCCTCCCTACTGTCAAGCGCCATGCGGCGCAAGCTCAGTCACCTCGATGCCGCGGGGCGCGTTCGGATGGTCGACGTGAGCCGCAAGTCCATCACGCGTCGCCGCGCCATCGCGCGGGGCCGGGTGTTCATGCAGGCCGCCACGCTTCGCCTCCTGGTGAAAGGCGGGCACCCCAAGGGCGACGCGCTCGCCACCGCCCACGTGGCCGGCGTCATGGCCGCCAAACGGGCGAGCGAGCTGATCCCGCTGGCCCATCCCCTCCCGCTCGACGGGATCGACCTCTCGTTCGCTCCCGACCCGGCGACGTCGTCGGTCGGGATCGAGGCGCGGGTCTCGACCCGGGCGCGCACCGGCGTCGAGATGGAAGCGCTCACCGCGGTCTCGGTCGCCGCGCTCGCGCTCTACGACATGCTCAAGTCGGCGGATCGCACCATGGTGATCGGCGACATCGCGTTGTGGGAGAAGCGCGGAGGCAGGAGCGGTGTCTACCGTCGCCGCCCCTGAAGCGATCGGCTACGCGGAAGCGCGCGAGCGCGTGCTGGCGGCCGCGGCCCCGTTGCCTCCTGAACCGGTTCCGCTGAGTGGCGTGCGCGGACGCGCACTGCGCCAGGACGTTCGCGCGAGCCACGACCTTCCCTCCTTCCGCAACGCCTCCATGGACGGGATCGCCGTGCGCTCGGGCGACACCGAGCGGGCTTCGGCCGCGGCGCCACTCGCGCTGCGGGTCGTCGGCGAGATCTCCGCGGGGACCGCGCCGGCTCGCGCGCTCCGCGAGGGCGAGTGCATGTGGATCATGACCGGCGCCATGGTGCCGGAGGGCGCCGACGCGGTGGTTCCGGTCGAGGAGCTCGCGAGGTCCGAATCCGATTCCGAGGTGCTCCTGCCCGTCCGCGCGACGCCGGGCCAGAACCTTCGCGACGCCGGCGCGGATGCCCGGTCCGGAGAGATCGTCCTGTCCGCGGGCCGCGAGCTCTCCGCCCACGATCTCGCCGTGCTGGCTTCCTTTGCCGTGGCGCGGCCCATGGTCGGAAGGTCGCCACGCGTGGTCGCGTTGTCGACCGGCGATGAGCTGCTGGACCTGGACGAGCCGCCTCGGGAGGGCGCGATTCGCGACACCAACCTCCCGATGCTGGTCGCACTCCTCGAAGAGGCGGGCGCCACGCTGGCTGCGGCGAGCCGGCTCCCCGATGACGTGGAGGCGGTGGCGAGCGGCATCGCGGGCGGTTTCGTGACCGGCGACGTCGTGATCACGCTCGGCGGAGTCTCGGCCGGCCGCCACGACCCGGTGAAAGTCGCGCTCGCGCGCTTCGGAGGCATTGCCCGATGGCGCGTCGCCATGAAGCCTGGGCGCCCGCAGGCGTTCGGTGCGCACGACGGGCGGCTCTTCTTCGGGCTTCCGGGGAATCCCGCGTCGGTGGCGTGCGTGTTCGAGGTCCTGGTTCGCCCCGCGCTGCGGAAGCTTCAGGGCTTCTCGGTGCTCGACCGGCCACGACTCGAGGTCGAGGCGGCGCATCGCATCGAGTCGCGCCGTGGTCGCACCGACTTCGTGCGAGTCACGCTCGAGCGTCGCGGCGACTCATGGGTGGCGAAAGAGGCGGGAGCGCAGATCTCGGGTCATGTCCTTCCGCAATCCCGCGCGCACGCGCTGCTCGTGGTGCCGGAGGCGCGCGAGCGCATCGACGCCGGAGGGACCGCCGAGGCGATACTCCTTCGCTGGCCCGATCAGGGATGAAGCGCGGGACCGAGCGCCGATCGCCGAAGCGAAAGCCCCCGCAGTCCTCGCCGGGTCGCGTCACTCCACCGCCGGACCGGATGCGCACGGCGCCCCTCCCGCTCGGTCATCCCGCCTGGCTCCTGGCCTTGGCTGCCGCGGCGACCGCCGTGCTCGTCTCGGTGACCTTCGTCATCTACGAGAAGGACTTCTGGCAGCACGTCGCCGTCGGCCGCGCGCTGTGGCGCCTCGGCCACGTGCCGGACACGCAGATCTGGACCTGGCCCACGTACGGCGAGCCGGCGATGACGCCTTCCTGGGGCTTTCGCCTCCTGATCTGGCCGGTGTGGCAGGCCGGCGGGGTCTTGGGCCTCTACGGCTGGCGCTGGCTGACCACGCTCCTGGTGTTCGGACTGGCCTTCGTCACCGCGCGGCGCATGGGCGCGCGGGGCATGGCGCCGGTGATCGTCCTCGTGCTGTGCGCGCTCACCTATCGGCAGCGCTCCCAGATCCGCCCCGAGACGCTGGCTTCGGTATGGCTCGCGTGCACCATCGCTCTGCTCGAGTGGCGGCGCGTGTGCTTCAGCGCGGAGCGGTTGCGCGCGCTTCAGGCCTGGCGCGATCCGGCGCTCCTGCTGGCGCCGCTCCTCTGGGTGTGGATCAACACCCACCTTTCCTATCCGCTCGGCTTCGTGGTCGCGCTCGCCTACGTGGTCGATGCGCAGCGCACGCGGCGACCGGGCTCGCTCGCGCTGTGGCGCGCCATCGCGCTGGCCACGCTCGTCATCTTCCTCAATCCCTACGGAGTCGCCTCCGTGCTCGAGCCCTTCCGCTTCTTCACCGGACAGCGTGACGAGCCCATCTTTCGCATCATCCCCGAGCTGCTGCCGCTCGACCTCGGCCGCAATCTCACCAACCTCCTCCCGCTCGTCCTCTTCGGATGGCCGGCGCTCCAGATTGCGCGCCTCGTCCGGCGGCGAGGAGACCTCGCCGAAGGCATTCTCGCGGTGTTCTTCATCGCGCTGGCCTTCAGCTCGCAGCGCTTCCTCGCCTTCGCCATGGTGGTGGCCGCGCCGTTCATGGCCCGGGACCTCGACGCCTGGCTCGCGCCGCGCCGCCTGCCGGGCGCGCTCGCCTCGCCCACGCTGCGCGCGGTGCTCACCGCCGCTCTTTGCCTCGCGCTGGGTCTGGCCGACTGGCGCCGGCCCGAGTTCCCGATCGGCATCGGCCTCAGGAACGTCGAATACCCGATCGCGGCCTGCGATTTCATCGCGCGCGAAGGTGTGCGCGGGAGGAGCTTCAACCACTTCTACCTCGGCGGCTACCTGCTCGAGCGGTTCTGGCCGGACCGCGCGCGGCTGCCTTTCATGGACATCCATCAGACCGGCGCGCGCGAGGACCGCGACCTCTACGCCTTCGCGATGAACGACCTCGCCGCCTGGCGCGAGCTGGACCGCCGTCATCGCTTCGAGTGGGTGCTGCTCCGGCGCACGGCCTATGCGGGCGATCTCATCGTCGAGCACCTGGACGCCGACACGTCGTTCGCGCTGGTCTTCATGGACGACGCCGCCGCGCTGTGGGTGCGCAAGGCCGGCGCGCTGTCGGCGCTGGCCGCGCGCTTCGCCTATCGCGAGCTGTCCGCCGGCACCGCGCGGCTCGCGGCGCTCGGCGCGGCCGCGACCAGCGATTCCACGCGGCGTGCTTCCATCGTGGCCGAGCTCGAGCGTGAAGCCGCGGGCTCTCCCTATCACGCGCAGGCCCTCGGCCGGCTGGGCAGTCTGGATCTGGCGGTGGGCGACCTCGCGGCCGCCGAGAAGCACCTGCGCGGCGCACTCGCCTCCGATCCCTTCGCGCCGCGTGCGCACGAGCGGCTCGGACTGGTGGCGCTGGCGCTCGGACGGCCGAAGGAAGCGCTCGAGCACTTCGAGCTCGAGCGGCGCAATGGCCCATTCCCTCGCGAACAGCTCGCGTTGGGACGGGCCTGGCAGGCCCTCGGCGATCGCGAGCGGGCCCGGACCCACTATCGCCGCGAGCTGGAGCAGGACCCGGGGAACGCCGAGGCGAGCGACTCGCTCGCGGCGCTCGATCGCCGCTAGGTTTCCTGAACCAATCAGAGCATTCCGAGGACGCTCTTCTGCGCCTGGACGAGCAAGCCCTGAGCCTGCACACCCCACCACAAGGTGAGCGCCAGCGCGATCAGGACCCCGACGGCGGCCGGCACGGTCCACGACACCGGCACCGGCTCTCCGCGTGGCTCCTGCATGTACATCGCCACCGTGACGCGCAGGTAGTAGAAGACGGAGACCACCGAGTTCACGACGCCGACGATCACGAGCGGGATGAGATCGGCTTTCACCGCGACGCTGAACAGGTAGAGCTTGCCCATGAAGCCCGCCGTCGGAGGGATTCCGCCGAGCGAGATCATGAAGATCGCCATCGCCAGGCCCAGCATCGGTTGCCGGAAGCCGAGTCCCGCGAGATCGGAGATCAGCACGCGCTCATCGGCCCCCCGGCCCATCAGGGCCAGCACTCCGAAAGCTCCGAGGTTCATGAGCGAGTAGACCGCCAGATAGAAGAGCGCCGCCGACGCGCCGTCGCGCCCGCCGGCGACGAGCGCGATGAGCACGTATCCGGCGTGAGCGATGCTGGAATAGGCCAGCATGCGCTTGAGGTTGTTCTGGAGGAGCGCGGTCACGTTGCCCACGGTCATGGTCAGGATGGCGAGCCAGGTGAGGATGGGCTTCCAGTCGGTCTGCAGATCGGCCAGGGCCAGGAGCACCACGCGCAGCAACGCGGCGAAGCCGGCGGCCTTGGCGCCCACCGACATGTAGCCGGTCACCGTGGTCGGCGCGCCTTCGTACGCGTCGGGCGTCCACATGTGGAAGGGCACCAGCGCCACTTTGAAGGCGAAGCCCACGAGCAGCAGCAGCGAGCCGGCGACGAGCAAGGGATTGGAGAGCAGCGGCGAGCCCGCGAGGAAGGCCGCCATGCGGCCCAGGTTCGTGGTCCCGGTCGCGCCGTAGAGCAGTGCGATGCCGTAGAGCAGGAAGCCGCTGGCGAAGGCGCCGAGCAGGAAATACTTCATCGCGGCTTCGTTCGAATCCAAACGGTTCCGCTGGAAGCCCACCAGCACGTAGAGCGCGAGCGACATCAGCTCGAGGCCGAGGAAGATGGTGATGAGATCGTTCGACGCCGACATGATGATCATGCCCAGGGTCGACGAAAGCAGCAGGGCGTAGTACTCGGACTGGTTGATGCGCATTCGCTTGACGTAGTCCCACGACAGGAGCACCGCGATCGCGGCGATACCCAGGAACATCAGGGTGAAGAACACCGTGAATCCGTCATGGATGAGCATTCCGTCGAACAGCGCCCGCTTGGCGTCGCGCACGCGGAACACGGCGTAGGCGGCCGCGCCCAAGACGAGGAGCGACAGCACGGCCGAGCGGCTCGAGTCCGGCTTGGCGGGAATGAACTCGAGCAGGAGCAGAAGCAGCACGCCGACGGAGAGCGCGATCACCGCGCCCATCGCCCACCAGTCCACGTTCAGGAACACCGGAGGCTCGAGGATCATCGTCCGGATCCTTCCTTCTGGACGGGCGGCTGAAGCAGGGGCGCAACGTCCGGAAGCTGGTTGGCGGCGCTCATCTTGCCGCTGGCGACAGCTCGCGCGCGCATCAGCGCGAGCGTGCGCTCGAGCGCGGGCTGGGTGCGGTCGATGAACGGCTGCGGCGCGACCCCCATCCAGAAGATCAGGATCAGGATCGGCGCGAACACCAGCCGCTCGCGCCACGAGAGGTCCTTGAGGTTCTCGTTCTCCGCGTGGGTCACGGGTCCGAACACGACGCGCTGGAACATCCACAGCATGTAGACCGCGGACAGGATCACGCCGACCGCGGCCAGCGCAGCCCACCACGGGTTGGTGCGGAAGGCGCCGAGCAGGACCAGGAACTCACCCACGAACCCGTTGGTGCCGGGCAGGCCGATCGACGAGAGCATCACCACCAGGAAGACCGTGGCGAACACCGGCAGCGGCTTCCACAGTCCGCCGAAGTCCGAGATCAGGCGCGTATGCCGGCGCTCGTAGATGACGCCGACCAGGAGGAACAAAGCGCCCGTCGAGACCCCGTGGTTCAGCATCTGCAGCAGCGAGCCGGTCAGTCCCTGCGTGTTCATGGCGAAGAGTCCCAGCATGCAGAACCCGAGATGGCTCACCGAGGAGTAGGCCACGAGCTTCTTGAGATCGGGCTGCACCATGGCCACCAGCGCGCCGTACCAGATGCCGATGATCGAGAGCCCGATGATCCACGGCGTCAGCTCGACCGAGGCGATCGGGAACAGCGGCATCGCGAAGCGCACGAAGCCGTAGGTGCCCATCTTGAGCAGCACGGCGGCGAGGATCACCGATCCCGCGGTGGGCGCCTCGACGTGCGCGTCGGGCAGCCATGTGTGGAACGGGAACATCGGCACCTTGATCGCGAACGCCACCGCGAAGGCGAGGAACAGCCAGGTCTGCACGACCGGCGCGATCGGCATCTGGTAGAAGGCGTCGAGCGCGAAGCTCGGCACGCCGCTGAACGAGCGCTGGAGGAAGTAGAGCCACAGGATCGCCACCAGCATCAGGACGCTGCCGGCCATGGTGTAGAGGAAGAACTTGATCGCGGCGTACACGCGACGCGGGCCGCCCCAGACTCCGATCAGGAGGTACATGGGCACCAGCATCGCTTCCCAGAAGACGTAGAAGAGCAACACGTCGGTGGCCAGGAAGGTCCCGAGCATCCCGGCTTCGAGCGCCAGCACGCACGCGTAGAACTCGCGGGCCCGCTTCTCGACCGCGGAGTAGGCGCCGACGACGGCGATCGCGGTGAGCACGACGGTCAGCAGGACCAGCAGCACCGACACGCCGTCGACGCCCAGCGAATAGCGAGCCCCGAACGCGGGCAGCCAGCTCGTCGACTCGGCGAACTGCCACCCCGGCAGGCGGGGATCGAGGCGCCACCACAGCGGCAGCGCGATCGCGAACTCGGCGAGCGCGACCAGGGTGGCCCAGGTGCGGATCAGGCCTTCGCGGCGCGCCGGCAGGAGCACGATGACGGCCGCCCCCACGAGCGGGAAGAAGACGATGGTGGAGAGCCAGGGCAGCGTCATCGGATCAGCGCCTCAGGAAGTGGAGCACGAGCGCGGCGGCGCCGATCGCGATGAACAGCGCGTAGGTGCCGACGAATCCCGTCTGGGCGAGCCGCAGGACCGCCGAAGCTCCCTCGAAGACGTACGCGACCCCGTTCACGGCGCCGTCGACCACCTTCACGTCCCAGAACCGCCAGAGTTGTTCGCTGGCACGGTGGACCGGAGCGACCACGACGCGGTCGTACAGCTCGTCGACCCAGTACTTGTTGAGGAGCAGGCGGTGGAGCGCTGACAACCGCTGCTGCAGCCGGGTGGCCAGGCCAGGATCCTCCAGATACGCGCGGAACGCGAGTGCGATGCCGGCGCCGGCGACCGCGACGGACAACCCCATCAGGGCGATCTCCACCGTCGGGCTCACCGCGTGCTCGGCAGCGCCGTGCGCCGCGTCGCCCAGAGCGTGGGCCACCGGGTCGGGTGCGAAGACCGGGGCCAGCCAGCGCTCGAGCAGATGGCCGCCCTTCTGGAAGGGCAGTCCGACCCAGCCACCGATGACGGACAGCACCGCGAGCACGACCAGCGGAATCGTCATGCTGGGCGGCGATTCGTGGAGATGGTGCTCCGCGTCGTGCGTGAGCCGTGACGGCCCGCGGAAGGCGAGCACGTACAGCCGGAACATGTAGAACGCGGTGAGGAAGGCGCCCAGGAGCCCCACCGCCCACACCCCGTAGTGGCCGCTCGCGAACGCGTGATGGAGGATCTCGTCCTTGCTGAAGAAGCCCGCGAACGGCGGAATCCCGGCGATCGCGATCGTGGCCACCAGCATGGTGCCGTGCGTCCAGGGCAGCCTCGGGGCCAGGCCTCCCATGCGGCGCAGGTCCTGCTCGTCCGAGAGCGCATGGATCACCGAGCCCGCGCCGAGGAACAGCAGCGCCTTGAAGAAGGCGTGCGTCATGAGGTGGAAGATCCCCGAGCTGAAGCCCCCGACACCGCAGGCGAAGAACATGTACCCGAGCTGGCTCACGGTCGAGTAAGCGAGCACGCGCTTGATGTCGGTCTGGGCGAGGCCGATGGTCGCGGCGAGCAGCGCCGTGGCCGCGCCGATCACGGCCACCACCTCCATGGAGATCGGCGCCATCTGGAACAGCGAGTGACAGCGGGCCACCATGTAGACGCCGGCGGTTACCATGGTCGCGGCATGAATCAGCGCCGACACCGGCGTGGGCCCTTCCATGGCGTCGGGGAGCCAGGTGTAGAGCGGAATCTGGGCGCTCTTCCCGGTGGCGCCGAGGAACAGCAGCAAGGTGGCGGTGGTGATGATCGCGCCTCCGGCGGCGAAGACGTGCGGCGCGATCGCGAACAGGCGGTCGAACTGGATGCTGCCTCCCCATGCGAACAGCGTGAGCATGCCGAGAAGGAATCCGAAGTCGCCGATGCGGTTGACGATGAACGCCTTCTTGCCTGCTTCGGCCGCCGAGGGCTTCGTGTACCAGAACCCGATGAGCAGGTACGAGCAGAGCCCGACGCCTTCCCAGCCGACGAACATGAGCAGGAAGTTGTCGGCGAGCACGAGCGTGAGCATCGAGAACATGAAGAGATTGAGGTACAGGAAGAAGCGGCGGAACGAGGCGTCGTGCGCCATGTAACCCACCGAGTAGACATGGATCAGGAATCCCACTCCGGTCACGACCAGCACCATGACCGCGGAGAGCGGGTCGAGCAGGAACCCCACGTCGGCCGAGAAGTCCCCGACCTGCATCCAGCGGTAGGCCAGCTCGCTGATCGCGCGATCGTCCTCGGGCCGCCCTGCCAGCAGCATGACGGCTCGAACCGCGGCCAGGAACGCGAGCCACACCGCGCCGCAACCGAGCCACGCGGTGCCGCGCTTGCCGAGCTTGTCGCCGATCAGGAGGTTCAGGAGCACGGCCGCGAGCGGCAGCGCCGGGATGATCCACAGGACGGGGAAAGCGCTCATCTATCCCTTGAGCAGATTGATCTCATCGACGTACACCGTCTCCTTGAGCCGGAACACGTTGACGATGATGGCCAGTCCGATCGCCACTTCCGCGGCGGCGACGGTCATGACGAAGAACACGAACACCTGGCCGTCCAGCGACTGGAGATCGCGGGCGAAGGCCACGAACGCCAGGTTCGCGGCGTTGAGCATGAGCTCGATGGACATGAAGATGACCAGCGCGTTGCGCCGCACCAGCACGCCCACCACGCCGATCGTGAACAGCACGGCGCTGAGGATCAGAAACCAGGACACCGGGACGGTGGCCGGCAGGCTCATGGCGTCGTTCCTTCCTGGCGCGTGACAGGCGCCGCGCGGCCGCGGCCGATCAGCACCGCTCCGAGAATGGCCACGATCAGCAGGATCGACGTGATCTCGAACGGGAAGAGATAGCGCGAGTACAGGAGCTGGCCAATCGCCGCCGTGTTGCCCACCGCCTCGGTGGGCTCGGGCACCGTGGCGCCCATCGCCCAGCGCTTGCCGAAGTAGATCGCGCCTTCCAGGAGGAGCAGCGCCCCGATCCCCCAGCCCACGAAGCGGCGCAGGACGTGCGGCATTCCGTCCTCCACGTCGCGCTTGAGATTGAGGTACATGATCACGAACAGGAACAGCACCATGATCGCTCCGGCGTACACGATGACCTGCACCATGGCGAGGAACTCGGCCTGGAGGAGCAGGTAGATGCCGGCCAGCGAGCAGAACGCGAGCACGAGGAACAGCGCGCTGGTGACCGGGCTCTTGTGCAGGATCACCATCAGGCTGCAGCCGACCAGCAGGGCCGCGAAGGCCAGGAAGAGCAGAGTCATGCGTTCTGCCGCCAGAAGATCACCAGCGCGGTGACCAGGATGTTGAGGATGGACACCGGCAGCAGGACCTTCCATCCCAGGTTCATGAGCTGGTCGTAGCGCAGCCTCGGATAGGTCCACCGCACCCAGATGAAGAAGAACACCAGCACCCCGAGCTTGGCGAAGAACCACAGGAACTTGAGCGAGTCGGGCAGCCACGGCCCGTTCCAGCCGCCAAGGAACAAGGTCGTGGCGATACAGCAGATGGAGAGCACGTTGGCGAACTCGCCGAGGAAGAACAGGCCGAATTTCATGCTCGAGTACTCGGTGTGGAACCCGGCGACCAGCTCGGCCTCGGCTTCGGGAAGATCGAAAGGCGCGCGGTTGGTCTCGGCCAGCGCGGTGATCATGAAGATCGCGAAGGCCACCGGCTGATAGACCACGAACCACATCGACTCCTGCGACTTCACGATGTCGACCAGCGAGAGCGATCCGGAGAGCAGCAGCACGCCGATCGTCGAGAGGCCCATCGCCAGCTCGTAGGAGATCATCTGAGCCGACGAGCGCAGCCCTCCGAGCAGCGCGTACTTGTTGTTCGAGGACCACCCGCCGAGCGTGATCGAGTAGACGCCGAGGCTGGACAGAGCGAGGAACAGCAACAGTCCGACGTTGATGTCGGTGACCCGGAACGCGTCGGTCGGGCCGAACGGGACCACCGAGAAGGTGACCAGCGCCGGGATCACCGCCAGCATGGGCGCGATATGGAAGATGACCTTGTTGGCGCCGTCGGGAATGAACTCTTCCTTGAAGAAGAGCTTCAGCACGTCGGCGACGGGCTGGAACAGCCCGAGCGGACCCACGCGATTGGGGCCGGTGCGCGCCTGCATGTGGCCTGCGACCTTTCGCTCGGCGTAGATGAGGTACGAGACCACGCCGAGCATGGCGTGGAGGATGACCAGGATCTTGACCAGCGCCCAGAAGACGAACTGGAAGTCGGGATGACTCCAGAGTGCGGCCAGATCGCTCACGCGCTCACCATCGCGGCCTTGCGGGCCTTGACCCGGAGTCCTTCGCCCGCCGGCGTGCCCAGACGGTTGAGCTCGACTTCGGCGTAGGCGTAAGGAATGAAGACGCTTCCGCGCGGCACGTCGGCGTCGATGCGCGCGGCCACCCGGATGGTGCCGGCCTGCCCCTCGAGCTCGAGGGTCTCCCCGTCTTCGATCGAGAGTCTCTGCGCGTCGTCCGGATGGAGTCGCGCGCGCGCCTCCTTCGCCAGCTTCGGCAGCAGCTCGCCGTGGTGCGAGAGGCTCCCCTGCAGGAACAGCACGCCGCCCGAGAGCAGCCAGAGCGCGTCGCCATTCGTCTCGGGAGGCATCGGAGACGCGAACGGCGCCGGCGCTTCCTCGACCAGCGGACGCTCGCTCGCCCACGTGAGGCCGCCGCCGAGCAGGGCGCCCCAGCTCATGGCGCGATAGGCCGGAACCAGGCGCGCGATCTCGCGGAACACGTCCTCCGCCGTCCGGTAGGACCATTTGGCGCCCATCGCATGCGCCACGGCCTGGAAGATCTCCCAGTCGGTGCGGGCGCCGCGGCGCGGATTGAGCGCGCGGACGCTCCGTTGCAGCCGCCGCTCGCAGTTGACGACCACCCCTTCCTTCTCCGCGAAGGACACCGCGGGGAAGACGACGTGCGCTCGTTCGGCGGTCCCGGTGAGGAAGAGATCGCTCACGATCAGGAGCTCGAGCTTGCCGAGCGCGGCTTCGACCAGGGACCGATCAGGCGCGCTGCGCAGCCAGTGGTCGCTCACCACCCACAGCGCCTTGATGCGCCCCTCGGCGGCGGCCTTCAGGATCTCCGGCGCCGAGAGCCCGCGCGACGAGGGAAGCGTCGCGCCCCATGAGGGCTCGAAGACCTGCCGGGCGGCCGCATCGGAAGCCGGCGCGTAGCCCGGCAGCCGGTCGGGTGTGAGGCCCATGTCGAGCGCGCCCTGCGAGTCGTTGTTGGGCCCCGCATACATGACGCTCGATCGCGAGGCTTCGAGAGCGCCGGTGGCCCAGCCCAGAGCTTCGACCGCCTGCAGCAGCTGCGCCGCGGCCGGATGCTCCGTGAGGCCGCGTCCGAAGACGATGGCCTTGCGCTCGGCCTCGCGTAATCTCCGCGCGGCGGCTTCGATGGCGGCGAATGGGATGCCCGTGCGCTTCTGCACCTGCTCGGGGGTCCACGCCTCGAGCGAGCGGCGCAGGCCATCGAGCCCGCCCCGCATCTCCTCGCTCGGGTTCGGCGGATCGCCGAGCGCCAGCGCCGCGCGCGTGAGCCCGGCGAGCAGCGCGTGTTCGCTGCCGGGCCGGTACGCCAGCCAGTCACCGCCGAACTTCTCCCACGCCAGCTTCACCCGCCGCGGGTGCGCAATCGTCAGGTGCAATCCGCGATGGTGCTGGCCACGCACGAGCTGAGCCTGGATGAACGGCGACTCGCCCTGAAGGTCCTCTCCGAGGACCAGCACTTCCTGGGTCCTCGTCAGCTCACCGAGCGTGATGAGCGGACGTCCGCCGCCGGTGGCCTGGAGGATCGCGGCGCCATCGACTCGGGACGTGAAGCGCGTGCGCGCGTCCACATGCGGCGTGCCCACCACGCCGCGCGCCAGCTTCTGGAACAGGTACTGCTCCTCCACCAGAAGCTTCTCTCCGCCGAGGAACGCCACGGCCTCGGGTCCGTGCACGGCGGCGATCTCGCGCAGGCGCGTGGCGGCGAGCGTGACGGCTTCGTCGAACCGCGCCGGTGAAAGCGCCCCGCTCACGCGGACGAGCGGGGTGCTGAGCCGCTCATTCCGGTTCACGAACTCGTATCCGAAGCGGCCGCGCACGCACAGGTACTCCTGGTTCACGCCGCGGAACTCGGTGCCCCGGGCGCGCAGCACGGCGTCGCCGCGCACGCCGAGACGCACCGAGCAGCCGTTGCTGCAGTAGGGACAGATCGTGATGTGCTGCCGCAGGTCCCAGGGCCGCGCCTTGAACCGGTAAGGCAGCGCCGTCAGCGCGCCCACCGGGCAGACCTCGATGCAGTTCCCGCACTGCTCGCACTCGAGCGGCTGGCGGTTGAACGAGGAGATCTCCGTCCACACGCCGCGCTGGTGCGCGGTGAGCGCATCATCACCCATGATCTCGTCGCAGTAGCGCACGCACCGCATGCAGACGATGCAGCGGTTGGCTTCCTTCTTCACCACCGGACCGAGGTCCTCGGACTCGAAGGTTCGCTTCGCTTCGTCCATGCGCGAGAAGTCCTGGCCGAAGGCGAAGGCGAGATCCTGGAGCTGGCACTCGCCGCCTTCGTCGCACACCGGACAGTCCAGCGGATGGTTGACGAGCAGGAATTCCATCACGCCCTTGCGCGCCTTGACCGCCACCGGGGACTCGGTGCGCACGTGCATGCCGTCGCTGACGTAGGTGGTGCAGCCGGTCTGCACCTTCGGCATCCAGGCGATCTCGGGCTGGCCGTCGGGCCCGAACACCGGCTGCTTGTCGGCGCCGAGGCGCGGCGTGCCGATCTCGACCACGCAGATCCGGCAGGCGCCGAGTGGCGGCAGCTTGGCGTGCGAACAGAAGATCGGGACGTGGATCTCGGCCGCGCGGGCGGCGTCGGTGACGAGCGTCCCCGCCGGCACCTCGACCGTCCTGCCGTTGATCGTGACCTTGCAGGTCTTGCTCACGCGCTCACCGCCTGGAAGGTCTCGATCTCTTCACGGCGCCGGTTGACGAGACACCGCTTGTGGGTCACGTGATGCTCGAACTCCTCGCGGAAGTGCTTGATCGCGCCGAGCACCGGCATGGCGGCCGCGTCGCCGAGCGCGCAGAAGCTCTTGCCCATGATGTTGTCCGACACGTCCCACAGGAGGTCGATGTCCTTCTCCCGTCCATGGCCGGTCTCGAGCCGCTCGAAGATCTCGCTCATCCAGTAGGTGCCTTCGCGGCAGGGCGTGCACTTGCCGCACGACTCGTGCTCGTAGAAGCGTGTGATGTTGTACAGCGCATCCACGATGCAGGTGCGATCGTCGATCACGATCACGCCGCCCGAGCCCAGCAGCGTGCCCGCCGCCGCCATCGCTTCGAAGTCGAGCCCCGTGCTCAGCATCGAGGCGGGAAGCAGCGGCACCGACGAGCCCCCCGGGATCACCGCCTTCACCCGCACGCCTTCCTTCATGCCGCCGCAATATTCGTCGAGGAGCTGGGACAGCGGCATGCCGAGCGGCACTTCGTAGTTCCCGGGCCGCTTCACCGGCCCCGACACCGAGAAGATCTTCGTGCCCGGGCTCTTCTCCGTGCCCCACTGGCGGAACCACTGCGCGCCGTGTCTCAGGATGGGCGGCACGTTCATCAGCGTCTCGACGTTGTTCACGATCGTCGGACAGGCGTAGAGACCCTCGACCGCGGGGAACGGCGGCTTGAGCCGCGGCTGGCCACGGAACCCCTCGAGCGAGCTGAGCAGCGCCGTCTCCTCGCCACAGATGTAGGCTCCGGCGCCGAGATGGGTATGGAGCTGGAAACCGAAGTCGCTGCCGGCGACCTTGTCACCGATCATCCCGCCGGCGCGAGCTTCGCCGATCGCCTTGTCGAGGATGCGCTGGATGGTCTCGAACTCGCCGCGCAGGTAGATGTAGCCCGTCTTCGCCTTGATCGCGTAGGCGGAGAGGATCATGCCCTCGATGAGGAGATGAGGGTTCTTCTCCATCAGCTCGCGATCCTTGAAGGTTCCGGGCTCGCTCTCGTCGGCGTTGCAAACCAGGTAGCGCGGCTTCGGGCTGTCCTTGGGCACGAAGCTCCACTTGAGTCCGGTCGGGAATCCGGCGCCGCCGCGCCCGCGCAGTCCCGACGCCTTCACCACCTCGGTGCATTCCTCGGGCGACTTCCGGCCGCCGATCCAGGACTGCACCATCTCGTAGCCGCCGCCCTTGCGGTAGGTGTCGATCGAGCGGAGCCCCTCCGTCTCGATGTCCGAGAAGAGCAGAGGACCGCGCGGCGCGCTCACTTGAGCTTCTCCAGCAAGGCGTCCACCTTGGCCTCGTCGAGGTTCTCGTGATAGTCGAAGTTCACCTGCATGCACGGCGCCCCGCCGCACGCGGCCAGGCACTCGACGCGCCGCAGCGTGAAGCGGCCGTCCTCGGTGGTCTCACCGTGACCGATCCCGAGCTTGCGCTCGAGGTGACGGAAGAGCCGGTCGGCGCCCATCAGCGAGCACGAGAGCGTGAGGCAGACCTGAAGGTGGTGCCGGCCCACCGGCTTCAGGTTGAACATCGTGTAGAACGTGGCGATGCCGAACACCTCGGGCTCGGGCAGGCCGACGGTGGCCGCCACGAGTCTCAACGCGGAGGGCGAGACCCAGCCCCAGTGGCGCTGCGCCACCCAGAGCACGGGAAGCACCGCGGAACGCGCGTTGGGATAGCGGCCGAGCGCCTCCTGCACCGCGGCTTTGCACGAGTCCGGCCACTCGATCCGCGGCGGCGACTCGACCGGCATGACCGGCGCGTGGCTCAACGGTCGATCTCTCCCAGCACGATGTCGAGACTCCCGATCGCGGTGATCACGTCGGCCACCAGGCGTCCCTCGACCATCGTCGGAAGGCTCTGCAGATTGACGAAGGAGGGCGAGCGCACCTTCATGCGCCACGGCCGCGGCGTCCCGTCGGACACGAAGTAGAAGCCAAGCTCTCCCTTCGGCGCCTCGATCGCCGCGTACGCCTCTCCCACCGGCGGGAAGAATCCGTGCGCCACGATCTTGAAGTGATGGATCAGAGCCTCCATCGACGTCTTCACTTCTTCCTTCGGCGGCAGCACGTACTTGTAATCGCGCAGGCGGTACTCGCCCTGCTCTCCCATTTCCCGGATCTTCTGGATGGCCTGCTTGGCGATGCGCGTGGCCTGCCGGATCTCGCTCACGCGGACGAGATAGCGGTCGTAGGCGTCCCCGCCACCGACGCCGACCGGCACGTCGAACTCGTACTGGTCGTAACCCGAATAGGGCTGATCCTTGCGCAGATCCCACGAGACGCCCGAGCCGCGCAGCGTGGGCCCCGTGGCCCCGAGCGCCACGGCCTGCGCGGCCGTGAGCGGCGCGACGCCCTGCGTGCGCGCCAGCCAGATGGGATTCTTGCTGAGCAGGGTCTCGTACTCGTCGGTGTGCGCCGGCATCTCGTCGACGAACTTCTCGCACTTGTCGAGCAGACCGACCGGGATGTCCGACGCAAGTCCGCCGACGCGGAAGTAGGATGCGGTCATGCGGGCCCCGCACACCATGTCGTAGATCGACAGCACCTTCTCGCGCTCGCGGAAGCAGTAGAAGAAGACCGTCATCGCACCGATGTCCAGCGCGTGCGTGCCGAGCCAGACGCAGTGGGCGCTGATCCGGGTGAGCTCGGTGAGCATGACTCGGATCGCCTGCACGCGCGGAGGAGGCTCGATCCCGAGCAGCTTTTCCGCAGCCAGACACAAGGCGAGGTTGTTGGAGAGCGGCGCCAGGTAGTCCATCCGGTCGGTCTGCGGGATGGACTGCGTGTAGGTCTTGTACTCCGCCTGCTTCTCCATCCCGGTGTGGAGATAGCCGATGATCGGCTTGGCCTTCAGCACCGTCTCCCCATCGAGCTCGAGCACCACTCGGAGCACCCCGTGCGTCGACGGATGCTGCGGACCCATGTTCAGGGTCATGGTCTCAGTGCGCACGGTATTTCACCTTCTTCGGCGCGAGCTTCTTGAGATCGGGGTCCGGCTTCTCGCGGTCGGGCGTGTTGTGGGTGAAGGCGACCTCCTGGTAGCCGAGCGGCGAATCCTTGCGCAGCGGCCAGCCCACCCACTCCTCGGGAAGCAGGATGCGGACGAGATCCGGATGTCCGGTGAACACGATGCCGTAGAAATCGTAGGTCTCGCGCTCGAGCCAGTTGGCCGTCGGCCACACACCGGTCACCGTCGGGACCTTGGGGTCGTCCTCGCGCACCTGCACCTTGAGGACGAACCGGCTGTTGTTCGGAATCGAGAGCAGGTGATAGACCACCTCGAAGCGAGGATCCTGCGGCAGGTAGTCCACGCCGCTGATCGAAACCAGCATCGTGAAGGCGAGCTCGGGATCGTCCCGAAGATGGGTGCACACTTCGACCAGGCGCTCCGCAGGCAGGTAGAGCGTGTGGTCGCGCACCGCCTCGCCCTCGTGGCGGCGGAAGGGGACGTCCGGAAAACGCTCGCGCAGCTTCTGCTCGACCACCCCCGAGGACAGACCCTGGGGACGCGCGTCCGCCATCAAGCCGCTCCCTTTCGGCTCTTCTTCTTGGGCTGCGCCGCCTTCGGATGGAAGGTCATCGTGCCGACCTCGACCGGCGACGCCAGGATCTTCTCCTGGAGCTTCATGATGCCGTGGATGAGGCCTTCGGGACGCGGCGGACAACCCGGCACATAGATGTCGACCGGCACGATCTTGTCCACGCCCTGCACGATCGCGTAGTTGTTGAACATGCCGCCGCACGACGCGCACGCTCCCATCGAGATCACCCACTTGGGATCGGGCATCTGGTCGTAGAGCTGGCGCACCACCGGCGCCATCTTCACGCTGACGCGACCGGCGACGATCATGAGGTCGGCCTGGCGCGGCGAAGCCCGGAACACCTCGGCGCCGAAGCGCGAGATGTCGAAGCGTGGACCGACGATCGCCATCATCTCGATCGCGCAGCAGGCGAGGCCGAATCCCAACGGCCAGATGGCGTTGGCGCGGGCCTGATTGACCGCCCAGTTCACCATGCCGCCCACGGTGGTGAACAACACGCCCCGCTCGACTTCTTCGCGGATCGATTGCTGCAGCTCGGCCGGTGTGCCGGTGACCGGAGCCACGGCCGACTCGGACGCCGGCTGCGGCGTCAGGACCCGGAACGGATTCTCGTTTTTGGGTTCGCCCATGCTCACGCTCCTGCCGCGCGCCCTCGGCGCGGCATCACTATTCCCAGTCCAGAGCTTTCTTCTTGAGGACGTATAGGTAGCCCACCAGCAGGACCACGATGAACAACACCATCTCGATCAGCCCGTAGAGTCCCAGCTGCCGGAAGGCGACGGCCCACGGATAGAGAAACACGGCCTCGATGTCGAACAGAATGAAGAGCACCGCAACGAGATAGAACTTGATGGAGAACCGGTCCCGCGCCGATCCCACCGGGTCGACGCCGCACTCGTAGGGCGACATCTTCACCCGGTTGCTGCGCCGCGGCACGATCAGGCTCGAAACCAGGATGGTCCCGCCCGCGAACGCGATCGCCACCAGCAGAAAGAGCAGGATGGGCAGGTACTCTTTCAACGGTCACCCCTGAGCATTGAGCTTCTGGATGGCTTCGGTGAGCGCCGGCACGATCTCGAACGCGTCACCGACGATGCCGTAATCCGCGACCTTGAAGATGGGAGCGTCCTTGTCCTTGTTGATGGCCACGATGCAACGCGAGGAGGACATGCCGGCCAGGTGCTGGATCGCGCCGGAGATCGCCACCGCCACGTAGAGCTTGGGTGAGACCGTCTTTCCGGTCTGACCCACCTGATCGGCGTGCGGACGCCACCCCGCGTCGACGACGGCGCGCGACGCGCCGACCGTCCCGCCGAGGGCCGTGGCCAGCCCTTCGACCAGATGGAAGTTCTCGGGGCCCTTCAGGCCGCGTCCGCCTGAGACGATGATCTCGGCCTCGGTCAGATCCGCCTTGCCGGCAGATGTCGCCTTCACGTCCACGATCCGGGCGCGCGTCTTTTCCGAATCGTAGGACACCGTGAGCGGCGTGACCTTGGCGGCGCCGCCGTTGCCGGCATGCGGCGCGAACACCTTGGGCCGCAGCGAGACCATCGCCGGAGCGCGCGTGAAGCCCACCTTTTGCGTGGCCTTCCCAGCGTAGATCGGCCGCGTTGCGACCAGTTTTCCGCTCTCGACGGCGAGCACCGTGCAATCGGTGGCGAGACCAACGTCGAGCTTCGCGGCGACACGGGGCGCCAGATCGCGCCCCATCGCCGAGCCCGCGAACAGCACCGCGACGGGCTTGGTCTGCTCCACCGCGGCCGCGACGGCCTGCGTGTACCCGGCGGGCTCGTAGCGGCCGAAGCGCTCGTGGGTCGCCAGCAGCACTTCGGACGCGCCGGCCTCTCCGAGTCCCGCCAGCCCGGGATCCGACGTCGCGGCACAGACGCCGACCACCGGTCCAGGCAGCCCCGCGGCGACGAGGCGCGCCGCCTCGCCCAGCGCTTCGCGCGACACCGCGCGGATCTGGCCGTCGCGCTGCTCGATGAACACCATCACCGCCATCAGATCACCTTCGCTTCTTCGCGCAGCAGCCGCACCAGCTCCGGCACCGCCCCCGGGCCTTCACCGACGATCCGCCCCGCGGCGCGCCCTGCGGGGAGAGCCATCGAAAGGATCTCGAGCCCCGGCTCCGCAAGGCTCGCGGGCTTTTCCTCGATCGGCTTCTTCTTCGCGGCCATGATGCCTTTGAGCGAGGCGTAACGAGGTTCGTTCAGGCCCTTGTCCGCAGCCAGCACGGCCGGCAGCTCGACCTCGATCACTTCGCGGCCGCCTTCGATCTCTCGCTCGACGACGGCCTTGTTCCCGCTCATCTCCATCTTGGCCACCACCGTCACGCACGGCCACGACAGGATCTCGCCCACCATCGGCCCCACCTGCGCCTGGTCGTCGTCGACCGCCTGCTTACCGAGCCAGACGATCTGAGGCGAGAGCGCCTGGATCTCGCTCGCCAGCGCCTTGGCCACGATCAGCGGGTCCGGCGCCACCCGATCGGTCTTGAGGTGGATCGCGCGGTCCGCTCCCATCGCCAGCGCGTTACGGATCGTGGTCTGCGCCTGGGCGCCTCCCAGCGAGATCACGACCACTTCTCCGGCGCCTGCGGACTCCTTGATCCTCAATGCCTGCTCGAGCGCGAACTCGTCGTAGGGATTGAGGATCCAGGTCACTCCGGCGGGATCGAGCACCTTGCCGTCGGCCGCGACTTTGACACGCGTCTCCGTGTCGGCGACCTGCTTGATACACACCACCTGCAGCACGCGAAGGACCTCACGCCGGGGGACGGTTGCCTTCCGGAAAGAGCCGGCGCTGGCTTGAGAGAACTTTCACAAACGAGCCCGCAACTTCAACATTTTCAGATGCAATGCGGGCGCAGGAGTGTCAGAACGCCGCAGTCTCGCCCCTGGTCCGGGTGATGTCAAGCCTGCCGCCCGTAAGACGTGGCTCGCAACCAGCATGGTGCTTCAGAGAGGCATGGCCACCATCGAACCGCGATCAGCCTCGCGCTGGAAGCGGCAGCGGAGCGGGCGAGAACGACGGCTCCGTCACCGGATGGCCCGGCCGCGCGAGAATCAGCCCTCCGTCGCTCACCACGAGCTCCGGCAGGCGAGGCCGCCCGTTGTAATGAGACGCCATGCTCGCGCCGTACGCTCCGACGTCGAGGATCGCGAGCAGATCGCCGGGCTCGAGCGGAGGCAGCGCCGCGGACGGATCGAACACGTCCGCGCTCTCGCACACCGGGCCGACCACCGCGGCGGGAGTCCGCGGCCCCGGCCGCGCGTCCACCGCGACGATCCGGTGCCGCGCCCCGTACAGCGCGGGCCTCAGGAAGTCGTTCATCCCGGCGGCGAGCACGATGAAGCGTCTGCCGTCGCGCTCCTTGACCCAGAGCACCTCGGCGACCAGCACGCCAGCCGTGGCGACCAGCCATCTTCCAGGCTCGAAGGCCAGATCCAGGTTCGCGCCGCGCAACCGCTCGGTCACGGTCCCGCCGAATTGCTCGAGCGGAAACTCACGCGCGCCTTCGTAGTCGATGCCGAACCCCCCGCCGAGGTTGATGAGCGACAGCCGCGCACCGCGGCGCGCCGCCTCGTCGCGTAGCGCCAGCGCCGCCTCGAGCGCCCGCTCGAGCGGTGCGGGCTCGAGCAGCTGGGAGCCGACGTGGAGATGCAGTCCGTCCACCGTCAGATGAGGCCAGCGCGCGCCGGCCTTCTCCCACGCGGCGAGCGCCTCGCTCGGCGCAATGCCGAACTTGGCTTCGTCGTCTCCGGTGGCCACGTAGCGGTGCCCAGGAGTCTCGATTCCCGGATTGACCCTCAGCGCCACTCGCACCACGCGTTCTCGCGCCGCGGCGACTCGCTCGAGCACGTCGAGCTCGGCGACATGATCGGCGTTGAGCGCCCACACTCCGTGACGCGCCGCCCAATCCAGCTCCTCCGGCGTCTTGCCGTTCCCGTTCAGAACCCGATGCTCCGCGTCGAATCCGGCGGCTTTCGCGATCTCCAGCTCGCCGAGCGACGCGGCGTCCGCCGCGAGCCCCATGCGCGCCAGCGGCTCGAGCAGCGACGGCAGCGCATTCGCCTTGAGCGCATAGGCGATGCGCGGGGCCAACCCGGCGACCGCCTTCTGGAAGCGCGCCGCGCGCTCGATCACCACGCCGAGGTCGTAGAGATAGAAGGCGCGCGCATCGGGTTGCACGCTCCGCAGCGCCGCCAGCGCGCTCGAGAGCGATACTCCTCCTACAAACGCCGGCGAAGAGCTCATGGCTGCAGCGTGCTGGCGGCGATGCGCCGCGCGGCCTCGGTCAGATCTTCGGGCGTGTTGAGATTGAAGAACGCTTCGGCGCCGCCTTCGAGGGCGGCGATCTCTTCATCGCTCAGGACGGTCGGCGCGAGCCGCTCGACCGCCTTCACGATCGAGCGCTCTCCGCTCTCGAACGCCGCGACGAGCCTGGACGTGAACTCGCGCCGATACGCCGCCGCCAGCGGCTGGAGCCGGCCTCCCGGCGCCGGGACGACCGCCTCCACGTCCGGCGCCACGCCGAGCCGCGCCACGATCGCCTCGAGCGTGGCCGCTCTCATGAGCGGAAAGTCGATGCCCAGCACCACCGCCACGTCGAAGGCCCGGTCTTCGAGTGCGGCGACGATCCCCGCCAAGGGGCCTTTGCCTTCGGCGCGATCGAAGACGCGGCGCGCGCGGGGAGAATCCGGCAGGCGCAGATTCATGCGCTCGGGTGCGGCGACCACGATCTCGCCGGCCACGGCGCTGATCGCGTCGAGCGCGCGCTGGAGCAGGGTCACCCCGGCGATCGCCACGCGCGCCTTGGAAGCTCCGAGACGCCGGCCGCTTCCTCCCGCGACCAGGATGCCGCGCACCATTCAGTAGCCCGCCTTCTTGTCCACGAGGTTCTCGAGCGGACGGCCTTCCTGGAATGCCTCGAGGTTGCGCGCGAAGAGATCCATCGCTCGCTCCCACAGCCGGGGGCCGAGACCCGAGATGTGCGGGGTCACGATCACCTGCGGGAGATCCCAGAATGGGCTGTTCGCCGGAAGCGGCTCCTGATCGAAGACATCGAGCGCCGCCCCGGCCAGGGTTCCGCGACGCAGCGCCTCGAGGAGCGCCGGCTCGTCGACCAGAGGACCGCGCCCGAGATTGACGAGCACCGCGCCCTCCGGCATTCGGGCGAGCTCGCGCGCGCCGATCATGCCGCGCGTCTGCGCGGTCAGCGGCGGCGCGAGCACGAGCCACTCGGCGCGCTCGAGCAGCTCCGGCAGTCGCTCGACCGGCCATTGCTCTCGGGCCGGCGACGGATCGGCGGCGGGATGACGGCGCACGGCGATCACGTGCATCCCGAGCACGGCCGCGCGCTGGGCCACCGCGCGTCCGATCGTGCCGAATCCCACCATCCCCAGCGTCGCGCCATTCAGCGACCGGAACGGAGCGCCCGATCCCAGCTCGGTCTGCACCCATTGCCGCGACCGCTGGGCGTCGCGCGCGAGATGCAGCTTGCGAGCGAACATCAGGATCACGGCGATCGTGTGATCCGCCATCGCTTCCGACCAGAGACCGCGTCCATTGGTCACCCTCACCGGGCTCTCGACCAGCTCGGGGAAGAGAAGGCCGGCGACGCTCGCGGCCGTCACCTGGATCCATTGGAGGCGGCGCGTGAGGTGGAAGTTGCCGGGCTTCACGGCCCAGCCGAGCACGATGTCCGCGTCGGGCAGAAGCCGGTCGGCCTCGGCCTGATCGCGAGGCGAATCGATCGTGACTTCGGGGAAACGCCCGCGCAGATGGTCCACCAGAGGCCGTGGCAGGTTCCAGACCGGATCGGCGTGGCGAATGAACTCCAAGACTCGGAGCGATGCCATGGGCCGAGCATGGTGCCACAGGCCCCGGGTGGCGGCGAGAGCGCGTGCCCGCGGCCGGATCGCACGCGCCGAACCTCCTTGATCGACTAGGGCCTCGCGGATACTCTCTCGCGCTCGCTGCCCGGGATACCCATGGAGGTTGCACTGCCGCACATGAGCGCGCGCACGCGTTGGTCCGTCCTCTCGACCTTGTTGCTCTCGTTGACCGTGGGTGCTCGAGCCCACGCCGGTCCCTGGAGTCTCGCCCCCGGCGAGTTCTATACCGAGCTCCGCGGAGGATGGTTCTCGGCCGACACCTACCACCCTCCGGATGGCGGTCGTCTGTTCCTCGCCGGCGGCGGACTCTGGGAGCAGCGCTCGCTGACCTCTCACACGGAATTCGGCTGGAAGCCGCGGCTCAATTTCGTCTTCGGCATCCCGATCCTGAGCGTGAGCCGGACGCTGGACCCCGACCGGCGCGACCTCTTCACCCAGACGGGTCTGGGCGACGCGCAGATTGGACTCCGCTACAAGATATTCAGCGGCTCCGCAGCCGCCGCCTTTCAGGTGGACTGGAAGGCTCCGCTCAGCTACGAGCGCAGCGGGTTCCTGAGCCACGCCGATTCGGTGGCGGCCGGAGACGCCAGCGGCGACGGGGACTCACTGGACGCCAACGTCGCCCGGCAGCTCGGCTCGCCCGTGCTCGGGGACGGCCAGCAGGACATCACGTTCTCGCTGCTCTACGGGGGCCCCCTGACGAAGAGCGGGTTCTTCCAGGTGTCCGGCGGCTACAAGTACCGATTCGAGAAGCCGAAGGACCAGATCGTGCTCGCGGCCGACGTGGGCTATTGGGTGACCGGCTCGATCCTTCTGGCGGGACGGTACCAGGGCGAGATGGCGGGGAACGGAGATCGCCCGACCGACGAGCCGGACGTGCAACGGGTCGGCCCGTGGCTGGTGTATCGTATCGACGACCACATGGACCTCTTCGCCGGCTCGCTGAGCACGTTCTCGGCGACCAACTCGCTCCACTACGACGAGATCCAGGTGGGGTTCGCGTTCCGGCAGACGAAGCTCAACCGGCTCCAGGGCTATTTCGGAGGGACCGCCGCGCCCTAAGGGCCCTCGACTCGACCGCTTCGCCTCGATGCGAACGGGGAGAGCCTCATCCGAGTCCTGATCACACGGCTGCTGCCCTACCTCGGGCGCTATCGCACGGGTCTCGCGTGGGGCCTGACGTGCGTTCTCCTCACCAACTGGATCTCGCTGGCGCAGCCGCAGGTCCTCCGTTTCGCCGTCGACGATCTCTACCGCGGCGTCACGGCCGCGAAGCTCGGGCGTTACGCGCTCATCCTGTTCGCCATCGCGCTGGTCGGCGGCGGATTCAAGTACCTGATGCGCCACCTGGTGATCGGGATCTCGCGTCACATCGAGTTCGATCTTCGCAACGACCTGTTCGCGCACCTCCTCAGACTCCCGGTGCAGTACTTCCAGCGCCACCGAACCGGCGAGCTGATGTCGCGTGCCACCAACGACCTCGCGGCCGTGCGCATGATGCTGGGCCCCGGCCTCATGTATCTGGTCAACACGGTGGCGGTGGGCAGCGCGGCGGTGTTCCTCATGCTCGCGATCAGCCCGCGGCTCACGCTCTACGCGCTCCTGCCTCTCCCCATCATGTCGCTCTCCGTGTGGTTCTTCGGCGATCGCATCCACCGGGGGTTCGAAGCCGTGCAGGCGCAGTTCGCGCAGATCTCCGCGCGGGTTCAGGAGAACCTCTCCGGAGTGCGCGTGGTCCGCTCGTTCGCGCGCGAGGATCGCGAGCTCGAAGAGTTCGCCTCGCTCAATCAGCAGTATCTCGAGAAGAACTTCGGCCTGATCCGCACCTGGGGCTTCTTCCATCCGTGGCTGGCCTTCCTCTCGGGTCTCGCGGCCTTGCTGGCGCTCTACGTCGGCGGGCGCGAGGTGATCCGAGGGAGGATCACGCTCGGAGAGTTCGTCGCCTTCACGGTCTATCTCGCGATGCTCAACTGGCCGATGTACGCGCTCGGCTGGGTGGTGAACCTGTGGCAGCGTGGCATGGCCTCGCTGCAGCGCCTCGATGACATCCTCCGTATCGAGCCCGCGATCCACAGTGCGCCGGACGCGATTACGCCGGCCCGTTGCATCGGAACGATCGAGTTCCGGCACCTCACCTTCACCTATCCGGGCGCCGACCGGCCGGCGCTGATCGACGTGTCGCTCGAGGTTCCGGCGGGCAGCACGGTCGCGATCGTCGGCCGCACCGGGGCCGGGAAGAGCACGCTGCTGAGCCTCCTGCCGAGACTCTTCGATCCACCACCCGGCACGGTGTTCCTCGACGGCATCGACATCCTCCGTTACGACCTCGACTGGCTGCGCGCGCACCTCGCGATCGTTCCGCAGGAGACCTTCCTGTTCTCGGCGACCCTCGAGGAGAACATCGCCATGGGTGTCGAGAAGGCCAACCTGGAGTCCGTGGTCCAGGCTGCCCGCGTCGCGCGCCTCGACGGCGACGTGCGTGACTTTCCCCAGGGTTACCAGACCATGATCGGGGAGCGGGGCCTCACGCTCTCCGGCGGCCAGCGGCAGCGCTCCGCGATCGCCCGTGCGCTGATGCGAGACGCGCCGGTCGTGCTCCTGGACGACTGCCTCTCGAGCGTCGACGCCCAGACCGAGGAGGGCATCCTCGATGGCCTGCGCGCCGAGACGCGGGACCGCACCACGCTGCTGGTCTCGCATCGGGTGAATGCGCTGAGGCACGCCGACTCGATCGTGGTCCTCGATGAAGGCCGCATCGTCGAGCGCGGCACGCACGACACGCTGCTCGCGCTGAACGGTCGCTACGCGGAGCTCGAGCGCCGGCAGCAGCTCGAGGAAGAGCTGGAAGCGTCGTGAGCGCCCACGAGGAGGACGCGCTCGGCCGGAGCTACGACCGCCGCCTGATGCGCCGGCTGCTCGGCTATCTGGCGCCCTACCGCCGCTACGTCGCGCTGGCCATCGTCATCGCGCTGGCGGGGTCGCTGGTCCATCTCGCGGGTCCCTACCTCACCAAGGAAGCGATCGACTTCGGCATCCGCCACCGCGACCTCGGGCATCTGGACAAGGTCGCTCTGCTCTACGTGCTGGCGCTCGTGCTCGGCCTGGCGCTCGGATACATCGAGACCCAGCTGATGCAGAAGGTGGGGCAGCGCATCATGCTCGACCTCCGCATGGCGCTCTTCCGGCACCTGCAGCGCCTTCCGGTCTCCTACTTCGACCGGCATCCGGTGGGCCGGGTCCTGACGCGCGTGACCAACGACGTCGATGTGCTCAACGAGCTCTTCACGACCGGGCTCGTGTCGTTCATCGGCGACGTCTTCCTGCTGCTCGGCATCTTGGTCGCGATGGTGCAGCTCAATGCCGAGCTGATGGGCGTGGCGTTCTCGGTCTTTCCGTTGATCGTGATCTTGACGCTCTTCCTGCGCAGCCGCGTGCGCAGGAGCTTCAGGGACATTCGCACCCGCTTCGCCCGGCTCAATGCCTTCCTCAACGAGCAGCTGGGCGCCATCGGCACGGTCCAGATCCTCAATCGCGAGCGCCAGAGCCGGAAGGAGTTCAGCGACCGGAACGCCGATCACCGGGACGCCAATCTCAAGGCGGTGAGGTACAACGCGCTGATCTTCCCGGTCCTCGAGCTGATCGGCGCCCTCGCGGTCTCGCTGATCGTCTGGTACGGCGGCCGGCAGGTGATGTGGACCGGCATCACGCTGGGCACGCTGGTCGCGTTCATCCAGTACACGCAGCGGTTCTTCCGCCCGATCTCGGACCTGAGCGAGAAGTACAACCTGCTGCAGCAGGCCATGGCGTCCGCCGAGCGCATCTTCACGCTGCTCGATACGCCGCCCGATCCCAGCATGGCGAACGGGGTTCCGGTCGATCGCCGTCCGCGGGTCGAAAAGCGCCTCCAGGGCGGGCTCCAGCTCGACCACGTCTGGTTCGCCTATCGCGACGAGGACTGGGTGCTCGAGGACGTGTCGCTGGAGGTGGCGCCCGGCGAAAAGGTGGCGCTGGTCGGCGCCACGGGTTCGGGAAAGACCACGATCGCCAGTCTTCTGATGCGCTTCTACGACCCGCAGCGCGGCACGGTGCGCGTGGACGGCCAGGACCTGCGGGCGCTCGACATCCGCGCCGTGCGTTCACGGATGGGGCTGGTGCTGCAGGACACCTTCCTGTTCTCGGGCACCATCGAGAGCAATCTTCGGCTGTCCGACGGGGACATCGCGCGCGAAGCCATCGAGCGCGCGGTGCGGGACGTCAACGCGCGAGGATTCATCGACCAGCTCCCGCGCGGGTTCGATGCGGAGGTGCGCGAGCGCGGAGCGACGCTCTCGGTCGGCCAGAAGCAGCTGCTGGCCTTCGCGCGGACCCTGGCAGCCGATCCCGACGTGCTGCTGCTCGACGAGGCGACGGCCAACGTCGATAGCCAGACGGAAGCGTTGATCCAGCAGGCGCTTCATCGCCTCATGCAAGGCCGCACCTCGCTGGTGATCGCGCACCGGCTCTCCACCATCCAGAACGTCGACCGCATCATCGTCCTGCACCACGGTCGGGTGCGCGAGATGGGAACTCACGCGCAGCTCCTGGAGCAGAAGGGGATCTACTACCGGCTCTATCAGCTCCAGTACTTCGGTGGACGCCCGCGCCGTCCCTCGGCGGGCGTCGAGCCCTGGACGCCGGATCCCGTGGTCGGCTCGCGGCTGGACTTCGCTTAGGCTGAGCTGCCGGACTCGGGGGCCCGGTCAGACGACTCCAGCACGCGGTCGCGTTTCGGACTGTCCTTCACCGCGACCGCGTGCTTGAGTCGTCAGCCCTCGCCATGACCGACCTCGCCGTCGTTCGACCGGCCGACCGCCGTTCGCGTAACTTGCGGCCGCATGAGTCCGATGGCCGCGGTATGGCGCGATTACCGGGACGCGTTCGGATCGTTCTCGCGTCCCGCCCGCCTCTTCCTCGTCCACATCGCGCTGGGATGGGCGGGGTACGGCGTCAACACCGTCCTCTTCAATCTCTACCTGGTCGAAGGCCGCTACCAGGAGAGCTTCATCGGCGGTGTCATCTCCATCAACGCGCTCGGCCTGGCGCTGGCAGCGCTGCCGTCCGGATGGCTCGCCGAGCGCTGGGGCCGGCGTCCCTGTCTCCTGCTCGGCGCCGCGCTCTACGGAGCCGGACATCTGTCCCGGGCGCTGGTGCTCTCTCCGTTTGCCATCTATGCCGGCAGCATGCTGTCCGGCGTCGGGCAATCGCTGGTGGCGATCTCCGCGGCGCCGTTCCTCACCGAGCACTCCACGCCCAAGGAACGCACGCACCTCTTCAGCGCGTTCTTCGCCATCGAGCTGTTGGCCGGCGTGGTGGGCAGCCTGATCGGCGGCTGGCTCCCCAACGCCCTGCTGGAGATGCCGGCGCCGATCTCGCCTTCGCTGCTGGAGGCCTACCGTTGGACGCTGATCGTCGGCGCCGGGCTCGACTTCGCCTCCATGCTTCCACTGCTGCGGCTGCGCGGGCTCCAGGAAGCGCCGCTCGCGCACGAGCGCGCGCGGCTCGATCCCCGGGAGCAGTGGCGCCTCCTGCCCATCGCCGTCAACGCCGCCATGCTCGGGGCCGGAGCGGGTCTCTTCATTCCATTCATGAACCTCTACTTCAAGACACGCTTCGACTGCTCGAGCGCGCAGATCGGCGTCTTCTTCTCGGTGGCCCAGGTGATGACGGCGGCGGCGATGATGATCGGCCCGGCGGTGGCCCGGCGATACGGGAAGCTCCGTACCGCCACCGCCTCGCAGCTCCTCTCCCTCCCCTTCCTGGTCACGCTGGGAATCGAGCGCCGACTGGAGACCGCCGTGGGCGCGTTCTGGATGCGGGCGATCTTCATGCAGGCCTCCACGCCTCTGATCGGGACGTTCGTGATGGAGGCGCTGCCTCCGGCCCTGCGTGCGCGCTCGGCCAGCTTCACCAATCTGGTGTGGAACATGGGATGGGCGGTGAGCGCGACACTCAGCGGCGTGCTGATCGTGCGCTTCGGATACGCCGTGCCGTTCTACGTCACGGCCGTGCTCTACATGGGAGCGGCACTATGGCTGTATCGATCGTTTCGCCATGTCCCGGAGGTCGGCCGCGAGCCCGCGCTGAGCGAGGAAGCGAAGGGACTTCGCGGCGAAGGCCCGCTGACCGAGTGATGTCCGAGTTCCAGACGGCACGAATCCTTGCAGCGAGTCGTGCGGCGGGTTAGCGTGCGTCGGGCGCTCAGCCAGGCAGCGGCGCCTCGTCCATCGGGAGGATGGACGAAGAAGAAAGGACGGATCCTGAGTGCGACTCTTCCTCATCCTCATCCTGGCCGCGGCCATCTGGTACGGGTGGAAGCAGTACCCGAAGATGGTCGAGCGGCGCCCCGCCCACGAAGCCGTGATCGAGAACCAGACAGGCGGGGACATCGAGCGCATCCGGCTCAAGGTCGGAGACCAGACGCTGGTCAAGGAGACGCTCGCCAATGGTGAGCGCGCCGTGCTGCCCTTCCGGGTCAATCAGGACGCGGCGTTCAGCCTCGCCTGGAACACGCGAGCCGGCGAGCTCAACTGGTCGGGAGGCATGGTCCCCGCCGGACCCATGGTGCAGCGCCACGAATTCCTCATCGACCACGAGAACCAGGTGCTCTACCGGGCGGTGAACAAGTAGCCGGCTCAGGCGCTCGCGCGGCTCTTGCGGCCGGCTTCATCCTCTCCCACGCCGTGGCGATGGATCTTTCCGGTCGTGGTCTTGGAGAACTCGTCGCGGCGCACGATCACGCGCTTCGCCCGCTTGTAGGGCGCGAGCGCCTGTCCGCGCACTTCGACTTCCCGGCGCAGGGTGCGCTCGATGAAGGCGTCGTCGAACACCACGCCCTCGAGTCGGGCCTGGGCCTCCAGGCGCGCCAGGTCGGGAAAGACGTGCGCATGCACTTCCTCGCGCTCGCCGCTCGCGTCCCTCCCGCCCACCACCACCACCTCGGTGATGAAGGGTGAGTTCGCGAGCTGCGCCTCGACTTCCTCCGGATAGATCTTCTTGCCGGCGGCGGTCGCGATCATGTTCTTGAGTCTTCCGGAGATCCGCAGCCTTCCATCGGGCAGGAAGTGGCCAAGATCGCCGGTCGAGAACCAGCCGTCCTGCAGCACGGCGGCGGTGAGCTCGGGATCGCGGAAGTAGCCCTTCATCACGTTGGGCCCTTTCACCATGATCTCTCCGTCGCCGTCCTCGTCCGGATCGTTGATGCGCACGGTCACCCCGGGCAACGGCCATCCGACAGCGCCGGGATTGGGCCGGGGAGGCCGGTTGGCCGCCACCACCGGCGAGCACTCGGTGAGACCGTAGCCCTCGAGGATCGGCAGCCCCAGATCCACGAATCCCCAGAACACGTCGCCGGGAAGCGCGGCGGCGCCTGAGACGAGCAGCCGCAAGTGGTCGAGACCCGCGCGCCGCCGCAGCGCGCCGATCAGCGTGTGGCCGATCCTGCGCCCCGTCGCCTTGCGCACCCACCGTGTCACCGCGATCAGCGTCTGCGCCAGAGCGCGCCGCGGTTGCGGCGCCTGGGAGACGCCGCGATGAATGCCGGCCAGCAGCTTCTCGTAGAGCAACGGCACGCCGAGCAGCAACGTCGCCTTCGACGTCGACAGATCTTCGCGAAGCTCGTTCGACTTCAGGCCGCGCGCGTATGCCACGCTGGCGCCGACTCGCAGCGGGCAGAGAAAGCCGCCGGTGCTCTCGAACGTGTGATGGAGTGGCAGCACCGAGAGGAAGCGATCCGCGGGACCGAACTCGAAGGCCTGGACCACCGCCTCCACGTTGTTCAGCAGATTCGCGTGCGTGAGCATCACGCCCTTGGCGCGCCCCGTCGTGCCCGACGTGAAGAGCAGCGCGGCGACATCGTCCGGGCTTCCAAGCTCGGGCAGCGGGCCTGCGTCCGGAAACCGCCGCTGGGCCGCGGACCACGAATCTTCGTCCGTTCCATCGAGATCCACCCGCTCGAGCTGTGCGAGGCGCGCCCGTCGCGCCGTCTCCATCGTGTTCCGCGATCGCTCCGACACGATCGCGTGGGTCGCGCCGGCGGTGGAGAGGATCTCTCCGGTCTCCTCGGACGTGAGCTGCATGTCGAGCGGGACGACCGTCGCGCCGGTCTCGAGCACCGCCAGGTAGGCCAGGCCCCACTCCGGCCGGTTCTCACTCTGGAGACCGACGCGGCTGCCGGGCGTGACTCCAGTCGCCTGGAGCAGCCGCGCGAAGGCGTGAACCGCGTGCGCCGCGTCCCGATACGTCACCGCCTCCCATCCCGCCGGAGCCCAGCGCAGCAGGAAAGGGGCGTCGCCGAACTCCTGGGCAGCCCGATCGATCAGCTGATGGATACGCGCCACGACCGGTGCATGAGCGGTCAGAGGTGGAGGATGCACGAGATCGACGGTAGCACCGGCCTCGAGGCGCTCACAATCCCCGAGAATGCCGGCGCTAACGCTTGCGCGCCACCATCAGGTGCGCGATGACCTCGCGCGGCTCGAACCAGACGCGATCGAGCACGTCGAATCCGAGCTGGAGCACGACGTAGAGCAAGCGGATGGGAATCTCGGTCAGAACACGCAGGGGTCCGTGATTGACGCGGTTGAGCACAGCGATGGCCGAGAGGCCGACGCGCGCCATCAGGCCGCCGATCGGGATCGCGTCCACCACCTCGAATCCCTCCTCCTCGAGCAGCATGGCGGCCGCCGTTTTCGTGAAGCGGAAGTAGTCCGGAGCCCAGGGGTCGTGCGGAAGCATCTGCGTGAAGTCGAGGAGCGCCATCCCGCCGCTTCGCAGCACCCGCCGGCTTTCCGCCAGGAAGGCTCGCGGCTCCGGCAGGTAGTTGAGCAGCGAGAGTGACAGCAGCGTGTCGAACGACTCGTCGCGGAAGGGCAGCGCCTCGGCGCGCGCGAAAGCCTCAGGCTGACGATCGGGAGTGCGGGAGAGATCCCGCGAGCCGGGAAGATCGACGCCGATGTAGGACGCCACTCTCCCAGCCAGGACCGAAGCGAACGGCTTGGAGCCGCAGCCGACGTCCAGCAGCCTTCCGCGCGCGTGCGGACGCGCACGCTCGAGCGCCGCCACGATGCGGTGGCGCACCAGCCAGTTGAACCTCCAGAACGCCCATTTGCCCGCGCCCTTCAATGCTGCCACTCCAGGAGGTACTCGCCGGGATCGAGCGCGGCCACGGCGTGGCCCTCTTCGAGCCGCAGATCGACTCCGGAGGTGGAGCCCTCGCGGACGACCGCGCGCCGTGCCGCGGCTGGCATCGGCACGCGCACCGAAGACCGGCCAGGTCCGTAGCTTCTGACCAGGGCGCCGCGGCTGCCGATCGGGCGTGACGACCATCCCCGCTCCGACAGCGCGCGCACCTCGGCGTCGGTGAGGAACGTCGCGCCGTCGGCCATGAGCCGGGACAGCAGGTCGCGCAAAGCGCCGCGACCCGCTTCGGACCAGGCCGCGTCGAGGTGCGCGTAGTTGACGCGGTGGGTGCTGATGACCGCAGGCTGACCGCGACTCCAGGCGGCGCGGGCCCCCGCATGCGCGCGCACGGCGCCCACCGGCGATCGGACGTCCGTACCACCACGAGGCTCGAAGGCGATGCGAGCCGGCATGTAGAAGCGCGTTCCGCTGGGATCCGGCCAGCGCGTCTGGTGAAACCACCGGCGCGCGCGCGCGAAGCTTCCCGCTTGCTCCCCGAGACCCTGGACGATGCGTATGCCGAGCCTCTCCGCGTCGGCTTCGAGCGACTCGTCCCACCGGTAGTCGGGAGGACAGATCGACGCGGGATCACGCTTGAAGAGCACTCGGAAGTGCTCGACCGCGCGCACCAGGTTCCTCACTCGAACGTCCTTCGGCTCGCTGGGATCGTATTCGCCGCTCGTCTCCACCGCCTGGCACACCAGGACTTCGTTCTGATGCGCGCGCCGCGCGTCGGCGCTTCCGTGTCGCAACGCCTGAAGCCACGCGGTGACCGGCAGGTGATGCAATCCGTGCAGCTCGCCCCACCAGACGCCCGCCTCCTGCGCCTTCTGGACCTCTTGCCACAGTCCCGGCCGGCGCCAGCGCGGCGGGAATTCGGGGAGCATCACCATCGGCAGCTCATCGACCTCGAACCGTGGAGGCGCGAGCCGGGCGTAGTCGGGAGCACCCATGATGGTGTTGGCCTGCCACACGGGCGGAAAGCCATCGCCGCCGCGAAACTCGAGCAAGGTCTGGGCGAGGCGGGCGACATCCGCGGCACTCTCGAGCGTGGACCGCCCGTAGTGACGGCCGGCGGTGGAGCGCCACGCCGGCGTGTCGGCCATCGCGCGGTACGCCTGGTCGTCGGGAACCCATGCGCAGAGTCCCCAGTCGTCGCTCTCGAAGACGACCGCCTTCAGGCGGCCCCAGTCCACCTTCACCCGCGGATTCCGCTGGTCGTCATCGAGCCGTCCCGCGAGCCGCTTCGCCCAGGGCCTGTTCGAGGGCGTGGCCCAGCGCGCGCAGCTGCCGGTCGAAGAAGTGCGACGCGTCGGGAATCCGGATCAGCGTCTTGGGATCGGCCCAGCTCGGGAATTCCCGCTCGAGATCGCCGGGAGGACACGTGGCATCGGCCAGTCCCTGGATCACGAGCTTGGGCACCGGGCAATGACGCAGAACTTCGAAACCCGAGCGTTTGACGGGTGGAGCGACGAGGATCAGGCGCTCGATCGCCGGGTCCGATGCGGCGAGCCGCGCGGCCACCCACGAGCCGAACGAGAACCCGGCCAGCCATGTGCGCGCTCCGGGAAAACGCTCACGCATCCAGCGGACCGCGGCGCGCGCGTCCTCGAGCTCGCCGCGGCCTTCGTCGTAGGCGCCCTCGCTGCTCCCGACGCCGCGGAAATTGAAGCGCAGCACTTCCGCGCCCAGCTCGTGCAGCGTGGACGCGACGCGGTGCACCACCTTGTTGTGCAGCGTGCCGCCGTAACTCGGGTGCGGATGGCAGACCACGGCGGTGAGCGCATGGGGTCTGCCTTCACGTTCCTGGAGCGCGCCTTCGAGCGCTCCCGCCGGACCCGCGATCGTCAGCTGCCTGAGGCGAGTGACCATGCCACGCCCGGGCTAGCGCCGGGCTTTGGAGGCAGGGAACCGCGCGCGCAAATTCTCCGCAAGCTGCGAGTCGAGGGTCGCGAAGTTGAGTCCCCGGCCTTCGCCGAGCGCCAGCAGGCAGCCCGAGTCCACCATCCACTCCTCGAGACCGAGCGGGGTGGTCTCTTCGAAGTCCACCAGATCGGACGAGATGCGGCCCGGGAAGACTTCGAACTCGTCGTTCCACTCGGTGACCAGATAGAGCTCGTCCTGTCCGCCGAACAATCCGAGCGACGAGAAGCGGTCCAGCTCTCCGGGCGTGAGCAGCAGCGCCCCGCGATGGGTCATGTAGCGGATGCCCTCGGCGCGCAGGCGGCGGCGAGTCATCGGCACCTCCCCGGGGCGCTCGTTTCCATCGAGCACCGCCAGGGCCGCGAGCTGGAAATCGGGCAGCAGATCGACGGTGTCGAGCACGTCGGGGATGGAGACCGTGAGCCGGCCACTGGCGATTCGATCCGTCACGAGCGGGGTTCCATAGGGTTCGTCATGGATGGCGCCGGCGCGTAGCGTACCACGGGAGCCGCGCGTCGAGACGCGCCGTCCTTTCACCACGAGCGTCCCGACCCGGAGGACGGCGGCGTGACGGAGGGCGGCGAGCCCCCGGGAGGAACCGTGAGCACCGGACAGCTCACGCGGTGCCGAAGCCCCGAGGAGGTCGCTCCAAAGACCAGGTCCTGCAGCAGACCGTGGCCGTGCGAGCCCGTGATGAGCAGATCGGCCTCGGTTTGCCTGACCAGGCGCGCCAGCTCCGACTTCACGTCGCCGAAGCCGAGGTGAGTCTCGGTGTCGAATCCGTGCGAACGGAAGTCCTGGGCGAGCTTCTCGAGCGCGGCATGGTCGCCTCGGCTCTCGAGGTCCGAGCTCTCGTCGCCCAGATAGCGTCCCGCCGCGCTCTCCACGACGTGGAGCAGGATCAGCTTGAGATTGGGACCGCCAAGATGCGCGCGCACGTGCCGGAGCACGGCCTCGTCGGCCGCTCCCATCTCGAGCGCGACCGCCACGCGCCGGTACGTGTCGCTCACCACGGCCGGCGCCACCGCCGGCGCCATCGGCTCATCGGTCCCGATCCGTCGCGATCCGGCGGCGACCACGGTGGCCGGCTCGAGCGCGGGACGAAGCCATCCTGGCCGGAAGCGGCGCACGAGCGGCTCGGCGATCACGTAGAGCAGGAGCAGAGCCAGCGCCAGGACCACGGGAACCACCACCAACCTGAGCATCCACGCGTTGGGACCCGCGGCTTCGAACCAGCCGGAGACTTCCTGAACGACGAGATTGACGTTGAGGCCCACGATGATGGTCGCGGCGAGGACGGCCAGCACGATGACCCACGGCCGGTTGGCGAACTCGCCCATCTTCTCCTTGTCGCTGGTGAAGGCGATGAGCGGGATGACCGCGAACGAGAGCTGCAGGCTCAGCACCACCTGCGAGAGGACCAGCAAGTCGTCGACCGAGTCGGTGCCTTTGATCACGATGAAGAGCACCGCGGGAATGATCGCGAGCCCGCGGCTGATCAGCCGGCGCAGCCACGGTTGGATGCGGATCCGGAGGAAGCCTTCCATGACGATCTGCCCGGCGAGCGTCCCGGTGATGGTGCTGGACTGCCCGGAGCACAGCAGCGCCACCGCGAAGAGCACCGAGGCCAGCGAGGTCCCGAGCAGCGGCGCCAGCAGGCGATGCGCGTCCTCGAGCCGCGCCACCTCCTGGTGGCCGCTGTGATGAAAGACCGCTGCGGCCAGGATGAGGATCCCGGCGTTGACGAAGAGCGCGCAGTTCAGCGCGACCACCGAGTCCACCAGGTTCATGCGGCAGGCTTCGCGCTTGCCGGCCACCGAGTTCTGCACCGCGCGACTCTGCACGAGCGCGCTGTGGAGGTAGAGGTTGTGAGGCATCACCGTGGCGCCCAGGATGCCCATGGCGATGTAGAGCGACGTCCCGTCGAGGCCGAGCGCGCGGATTCCTCCTCCCGGCGCGCGCTCGAACAGGCTCGGCTGGCCCAGCTCGTTGCGCGGAATGAAGCCCGAGAGAATCGCCGCGATCGAAGGCTTGGAGAGCAGCATCTCGATCGCGAAGCAGACGCCGATCGTGGCCACCAGCGTGATGATGAAAGCTTCCATCCGCCGCATGCCGAGCCGCGAGAGCGCGAGCAGGAGCAACACGTCGAGCGCGGTGATGGTCACGCCCCACAGCAGCGGAAGGCCGAACAGCAGCTTGAGGCCGATCGCCGCCCCGAGCACCTCGGCGAGGTCGCAGGCCACGATCGCGATCTCGCACAGGATCCAGAGCGGGAATGCCATGAACGACGGGTAGTAGTCCCGGCACGCCTGCGCCAGGTCCTTGCCGGTCACCACGCCGAGACGCGCCGAGAGCGTCTGCAGCAGGACCGCCATCAGGTTGCTCATCAGCAGGACCCAGATCAGCTGATAGCCGAACTTGGCGCCGCCCGCGAGGTCGGTCGCCCAGTTTCCGGGGTCCATGTAGCCCACGCTCACCAGGTACGCGGGACCGGCGAACGCGAAGAGCCGCCGGATCCAGGTGCCGGTCGGCACCTGCACCGTGCGATGGACCTCGGACAGAGAGACGTTCTGCCCGGCATCGTCGCTGGTGCGCCGCCGCTTCGGATCACGCATCGCGCTCTCCCTTCACACGGTCGACCATGACGCCGTCGAGACCCTGGCCTCCCATCGCGAAGCGCCTGCGCGCCACCTCGACCTCGAACAGGTCGTCATGCATCCGCACCGCGCGCATGCGCACCGTGGCCCCTGGAACGAGACCGACCTCCTTCCAGCGCGCCATGCGCTGCGGGTCGGCGTCGCGAATCTCCCGCACCCGGGCCGATTCGCCCGCGCCCAGCGAGGCCAGAGGACGCAGCGAGCGGCGGCGCAGGCGTCCGTGGCGATCGGGAATCGGGTGCCCGTGCGGGTCCTCCTGCGGATGCCCGGCCACGCGATCCATGGCGCGCAGCACGCGGTCGCTCACGTGGTGCTCGAGGATCTCCGCATCCTCGTGCACTTCCGACCAGTCGAAGCCCAGCACCTTCACGAGAAACGACTCGAGGATGCGATGCCGTCGCACCAGATCGAGCGCCAGGCGCCGGCCCGCCGCGGTGAGCCGTGCGCCACGGCCCGGCAGCAACGTCACCAGTCCGTCGCCGGCGAGACGACGCAGCATGTTGGTCGTGGACGGCGCCGAGACGCCGAGCCGCGAGGCCACACTCGACGTCGCGACCACCGTCCCTTCTCCCCCGAGCGCGTACAGGGCCTTCACGTAGTCCTGCCGCGCGCGTGTCGACTTTTTCATTCCATCTCCTCAGAAGTACGAAGCGAGGCCGAGCTGCACCTGGCCGACGTTGGAGAGATTGTTGAAGCGGTCTCGCGACTCGCCGCGCATCCAGGCGAGCTTGATCACCGATGACGCCAGAGGCCGGAAGTTGAGTCCCAGCGTGATGCTGCGGAAGGAGTCCCCGGCCAGGTCCCGGTCGAAGTCGACGGCATCGACCCGCGCGGCCGCGGTGAACCACGAATCCGGAAGGCCGGGGATCAGGGCGCGGCCGAATCCGTGACTGGCTTCCGCGTAGAACCCGTACTGCCGGGACGCGAACAACCCGGTGAGACCGTCCGGCACGTCCACCTCGACCAAAGCGCCTTCGGCGGACAGCGCGAATCCGAACGCCTTGGCGTACGCATCGAGAACCCCCGCGGTCAGGTCCTGCCGCTCCTCGACCTCGACCCCTTCGATCCGCCAGCTGTTCCATGCGCCGTGGTAGCCGGAGAGTCCGATCCCGAGCTTCTCCGAGGGACTCCACTCCGTCCTGCCCACGAAGGCGGGCGACGCGTTCGCATCCTCGAAGTTCCTGCGACCGGCGGACAGGCGGGTTCCTTCGGGAGACTCCAATATCACGCCGTCGCGAAAACCCGTGACCGTGTAGAGCTCGTAGGTCTGGCGCGAGCCTCCCGGCATCGTGAAGTCCCCGAACGCGCCGAGGCCAGGCTGCGACAGCACCACGCCGAGCAGCTCGGTGGGCGCGACCGGCCGCCGCGGGAGCTCGTTTCTCGGGCCGTCGTGAGTCAGGTTGTAGCGGCCGAGCGGCAGCAGCAGGAGCCCGCCGCGCAGGTTGACCGCCCGGTGCAGGAGCAGGTCGAGCTGCGCCAGCTCCACGATCACTTCTTCGCCGCCTTCCTCGAACTCGACTTCGCTGAACACCCTCACGCGATCGCTCAGCGACGTGGACGCGAGCAGATTCCAGCGGGTCAGCTCGAAGCCGAGCTCGGTGGTGGCGCCGTCCTCACGCTCCCAGGTTCCGTTCGCCTCGAGATAGCCACCCAGCGCGATCCGCCCGAAGAGTCCGGTGAGGCGCGAGCGATCGTCGGCGCCGCCCGCCACCAGCGGCCGCACGTCCGCGCTGTCGGACTGGGCCATCACGTGAGGTGCCATGACCAGACCCATGACCACCGCCATCATGGTCACTCGGGCGCGGCCGGGGATCATCGCGACTCCACGAAGTCCAGCAGTGCCTTGCGGTCGCTCTCGGGAAGCGCGATGAACCCGTCGCGCGCCGCCTGGGCCTCCCCGCCGTGCAGCCGGATGGCCTGGTCGACGCTGCGCGCCCGGCCATCGTGGAGCAGGAACGCCTCGCCGTTCAGGAACTCGCGCATGACTCGCAAGCCCCACAGCGGCGTGGTGCGCCATTCCCGCCCGTCGGCGCTTCCATCCGGGCGGTAGTCGGCGAGACCATCTCCCATGTCGTGGAGGAGCAGGTCGGAGTAGAGCGCGACGTCACGGTTGGCCAGCGCGCGGATCTTGCTGGGACCGGTGCGCAACACCGGCACGTGGCAGCTTGCGCAGCCGACCGACGCGAACACCGTGCGCCCTCGCTCGCGGGATGCGTTCATCGCACCGGGCGCCGGGGGCGCTAAGAGTCGCAGATAGGTCACCACCGCGATCACGTCCGCCGCCGGCAGCTCCGGATCGCTCACCCGATCGGCCGCAGCGTTGGCGGGTGAGGCGAGCGGGTCGTAGTTCTCGACCGTTCGGAAGTCGGACGTGATGCCGATGTCTTCCGCGTAGGCCGCGACCGTCTGCTCGATCAGGCTCGAGACCTGGGCCTTGCGGCTGAACCGTCCGAGCTGCGGGCCGGTCCCTCCTCCCGGCTCGTGCGCCGGCACGAACTCGGCGGGCTGAACCCAATTGGGCCGGCCCGAGATGCCGTCCCCGTTCGCATCGGCTTCGTCGGCGTGGGCCAGCACATCCGCGACAGGGATCGCCTCGATCAGCCCCACGCCGAAGACCGGCGGCGGAAGCCGGCGCGACCACTCGACGCCGCCCGGAAGCTGCTCGGCGTACGCGCCGGGAATCGCGCGCTCCTGGAGCTGAGGCCCGCCCATGTGGTGCACGGGATCGCCGCCCATGCTGAAGCGCGTGAGCATGTTCTCCGGCCGGCCGCGGCCGTCCCCGCTGTGGCAGGCGGCGCACGAGACGTTGTTGAAGATCGGACCCAGTCCATCGGCGATCGCGAACGGCTTCCCGAACTGCGCGTCCCCGGTGGCGAACGCGGCGAGCTCTTCCTTCGTCAGGCCGTCGAGCGGCCCGTCCATCACGTCGCCGGGGTCCGGAGCCGTGGTCATCAGCGTCCCGCACGCGTTGAGCAGAGCCGCGCCGACCAGGATCCAGGACCAGACGCCGGGAAGCAGCCGATAGCGCACGCGCCTCGAGTAGTCCTCGTAGCCGTCGAGGTGCTGACGGAGGAAGCGGTCTTCATGCGAGGTGCGGCGAAGGAAGAGGATCGCGACCATCGTGGCGGGCACGAGCGCCAGCCACGAGCCGAGCGCCAGGGGACAGGCGGGAGCTCCGAGCACCATGCCCAGATAGCCCGGGTGGCGCACGTGAGCGTAAGGCCCGGCATCCACCACGCGATGGCCGCGGTCACTCTGGATGCGCACCACGGGAACGAAGAAGCGGTTGGCGCGGACCGAGAGGAGCGTCCACAGGAACGAAGCGGCGACCACCGCGAGCGCCGCCCATTGCAGCGGTCGCGGCACGGTGTCGGACCAATGGAACCGGCCCACGTCGAGCAGGGCGATCACGAACGTGGCCAGGAACAGCAGCCGGATCAGCAGGAGCCGCACCGGGTCTTCGCCGCGCTGATCCCGGCGCATGCGCTCCCGGGCCATTTCTTCGTCGACGATGAGGACGGCCATCAGCGTGAGAGCCGAGAGCAAGGCAAAGAAAGCCCACACCATGGGAAGATCGAGGCGGCCCGCGATGGCGAACAAGATGGCGCCCAGAGGAAGGGTGAACAGCAGCCATCGGAGGAAGCGCTTCACGACCATCGACGCGTTCATGAATTCCTCGAGTCCGCGCAGCACCGGGTTAGCCTAGGCTAATTTTCGGCTTTGGCAAGGCTAATCTCGAGCCCGTTTTGGGCCCGGGGCGCAGCGCGTTGCCCGGCCTCCGGCCCTTGAGTAGACTGCGCCGCTCCACTCTCTCCGGAGACACTTCGTGCCCCAGATGACGATGGTGCAGGCGATCCAGGACGCGCTCCGGATCGCGCTTCGCGAGGACCCGCGTGTGGTGCTGATGGGTGAGGACGTCGGCAAGAACGGCGGCGTCTTTCGCGTGACCGAAGGCCTGCAGGCGGAGTTCGGGGCCGAGCGCGTGGCCGACACGCCGCTGGCCGAGAACGGCATCGTCGGCGGCGCGATCGGCATGGCGCTCTACGGCATGAAGCCGGTCGCCGAGATCCAGTTCGTCGACTTCATCTACCCGGCGTTCGACCAGATCGTCTCCGAGCTGGCCAAGATGCGCTGGCGCTCCGCCGGCCAGTACGCGTGTCCGGTCGTGGTGCGCGCCCCCTACGGCGGTGGCATTCGCGGCGGTCTCTACCACTCGCAGAGCCCGGAAGCGTACTTCTGCCACACCGCGGGGCTCACGGTGGTGATCCCTGCCACACCGACCGAAGCCAAAGGCCTCCTCCTCTCCGCCATCGCGGGCGAGGACCCGGTGATCTTCCTCGAGCCCAAGCGTCTCTATCGCACCCTGAAGGAAGACGTTCCGGAGGGCCGCTTCACCACGCCCCTCTCCAAGGCGGAGGTGGTCCGGGAGGGCACGGAGTGCACGGTGATCGCCTACGGCGCGATGGTGCCGGTGGCGCTCGAGGCCGCGAAGGAAGCCGAGTCGCGCGGCGTCTCGGTCGAGGTCGTGAATCTGCGCACGCTGGTTCCACTCGATGCCGACACCATGCTGGAGAGCGTGCGCAAGACCGGTCGCGTGGTGATCCTCCACGAGGCGCCGCGCACCTGCGGATTCGGCGCCGAGCTGTCGGCGCTGATCGCCGAGCAGGCGCTGACCTCCCTGCAGGCCCCGGTCCTCAGGGTCACCGGCTACGACACGCCGTTCCCCTACACGCTCGAGCACGCCTATCTCCCGGATGCCGCCCGGGTGCTGCGCGCGCTCGAGCACGTGATGCGCTACTAGACGCATGCTGGTCGTGGTGTGGGAGTATCGCGCCAAGCCCGAGCGGGTCGATGACTTCGAGTCCTTCTATCGTCCGGATGGCCCATGGGGCGAGCTGTTCCGCCAGTCGCCCGCGTTCGTCAGCACCACGTTGATGAAGGACCTGCGCGACGCGCAGCGGTTCGTGGTCGCCGATCGCTGGACCAGCGAGATCGTGTACGAGGAGTTCAAGCGCGAGCGCGCGGAGGAGTACAACTCACTCTCGGAGCGGGGCGCGCGGCTCTACGAGCACGAGCGGGAGATCGGTCGGTTCGACTTCCTGGATTGACCGCGCCCATGCCGGCGCGAGCGAGGGAGACATGGCTTTCGAGGTGAAACTTCCCGACATCGGTGAAGGCGTGGCCGAGGGGGAGATCGTGCGCTGGATGGTGAAGCCGGGAGACGCGGTGAAGGAGCACCAGCCGATGGTCGAGGTCATGACCGACAAGGCCAGCGTCGAAATTCCGGCGCCGCGCACCGGGACGATCAAAGCACTCCACGCGCAGGAGGGCGAGGTCGTGCCGGTCGGCACGGTCATCGTCTCGATCGATGTGGACGGCGCGGACGCCCCGGCCGCCGTGGCGGCCCCCGAGCATGCGGCCGGCGCCGCGAAGGCCACGACCGCCGCGGCGGTCAGAGCGACCTCGGCCGCGCGCACCCGTGTCCAGGCGACGCCTGCGGTCCGGCAGCTCGCCCAGCAGCTCGGCGTGGCGCTCGAAGGCATCGCGGGCAGCGGCCCCGAGGGGGCGGTTACGGCCGACGACGTTCGCCGGGCGGCGGAAGGCGGTCCCGCGAAGGCCGCCGCTCCAGCGAAGACCGCACCGGCGACCCCGTCCGGCGAGACCCGCGTGCCCCTGCGGGGTCTGCGCCGCAAGATCGCCGAGCACATGCGGCATTCGCTCGACACCGCCGCGCACTTCACGTTCGTGGCCGAGTGCGACATGACCGCGGTCGTCGAGCATCGCGAGTGGCTCCTCCCCCGCGCCCGCAAGGCGGGCGTCCCGCTCACCTACCTGGCGTATCTGGTGAAAGCGCTGATCGAGCCTCTGCGCAAGTACCCTCTGCTCAACGCGAGCCTCGACGACGAGAAAGGCGAGGTCGTGATCAAGCCCGACATCCACGTCGGCATCGCCACCGCCACCGAGGAGGGATTGATGGTGCCGGTGATCCACGAGGCCGACCGCCGCACGCTGCTCGAGATCGCGGTCGAGATCCATCGCCTGGCGCGCGGCGCGCGCGAAGGCAAGCTCGAGGTGCGCGAGCTCCAGGGCGGGACGTTCACCGTGACCAGCACCGGGGCCCGCGGAGGCCTCCTCGCCACGCCCATCCTTCATCACCCTCAAGTGGCGATCCTCGGGGTCCACGAGGTGAAGAAGAAGCCCGCGGTGGTGGACGGCCAGATCGTTGCGCGCGACATGACGAACCTGTCGCTCTCGCTCGACCATCGCGTCGTCGACGGCGCGGTCGGCGCGGACTTCCTCTACGAAGTGATCGCCCGGCTCCAGCATCCCGAAGCCTGGCTCACGCCGGAGGCCATCGGATGAGCGCTCCGCTGCTGCAGACGCTCGATCTGGAGGGGCGCGCGACCGGACCGGCGCCGGACGTGCCTGCCGAGGACCTGGTCCGCCTCTTCCGGCACATGCTGATGATGCGGGTGCTCGATCAGCGCATGCTCTCGCTGCAGCGTCAGGGTCGCATCGGATTCTATGGGACCGCGGCGGGGCAGGAAGCCGCCGTGACCGGATCGGCTTACGCCCTGCGCGAAACCGACTGGGTGTTCCCCGCGCTGCGGGAGATGGGCGTCGCGCTGTGGCGCGGCACGTCGTTCAGGGACATCGTCTGCCAGCTGATCGGCAACTCCGGCGACGTGCTCATCGGACGGCAGATGCCTTGCCACTTCAGCGACCGCAAGGTGCTGACGGTCGCCTGGTCCTCGGTGATCGCCACCCAGCTTCCGCACGCGATGGGCGCCGCGTGGGCCGCCAAGCTCCAGGGCCACGACACGGTCATGATGGGCTACCTCGGCGACGGCGCGACCTCGACGGGGGACTTCCATGCGGCCGCCAACTTCGCCGGCGTGCTGAAGGCGCCGGTAGTGTTCTTCATCCAGAACAACCAATGGGCGATCTCGGTGCCGCTGTCACGGCAGACCGCTTCCGAGACCTTGGCGATCAAGGCGCAGTCGTACGGATTCCCCGGCGTTCGCGTGGACGGCAACGACATCCTCGCGGTGATCGCCGCGACCCGCGCCGCGGTGGAGCGCGCGCGGGCGGGTGAGGGACCGACGCTGATCGAAGCGGTCACGTTCCGCATGGGCGGCCATTCCTCGAGCGACGATCCGACGCGCTACCGCGAAGGCGCCCTGGTCGAGGAATGGCAGCGTCGCGATCCCGTCGTGCGTTTCCGTGGCTACCTCCGAGGTCTTGGGCTCGTGAAGGATGGAGACGAGGAGCGCTGGAACGCGGAGGCCGACGAGGCCATCGCCACCGCCGTCCGCGAAGCCGAGGCGCTTCCTCCGCCTCCGATCGAGAGCATGTTCAGCGACGTCTACAAGGACATGCCCCGGCACATCCAGGAGCAGATGCGTTACGCCGCGGCCATGGGCGCCGGCGGCAAGAACGAAGGCGCGTTTCCGCTGTAGTCGGGTGTGGCGCTTCAGGACGTGGAAGGGAGCGCCAGCGAGACGCGCACGCCCTCGATCGCGGCGCTCAGCGGGATCGCCGCGATCCCGTTCGGCGCGTAGAACGCGATCGATCGATCGTGCCGCGGCGCCCACTCCCTGGGATCCCCGAGGGAATGGAACGAGACCGTGGGAATGCCCACGGCGGCCGCGATGTGCATCACGCCCGAGTCGTTGCACGCCAGCAAGTCGAGGGCGGAGCAGGCGGCGGCGAACTCGCCGATCCCACCCGCCGGCACGAGACCCGCGGTCACGCCGCGCGCGGCAAGCCCGGCGACCACCGCAGCGGCTCGTCCACGCTCGCGCGGAGAATCGAACACCACGAGCCAAAGGCGATCTCGAGCGCCGGCGAGCTCGGCGCCGAGTTCGACGAACGACTCCAGCGGCCAGCACTTGAGCTCGTTGGCCGCGCCGGGGTGGAGCCCCACGATGCGTCCGGGGCCATCGACATCGCCGAGCCCGCGCAGCGCTTCCTCGATCCGCGCGCGACCCGCCGCGCGATCGTTCTCCGAAAGCTCGAGATGGGTGAGTGGTCGCTCGTTCGTTGGCGCGCACCAGCGGACCAGGTCCAGCAGCCGCTCGGCTTGTGCCGTGGAATGGAGTCCCACGTCGACGTCGACGTCGTACAGCGGATCGGTCGATTCCGCCGCGAGCGCTCGCGCTCCGGGATCCTCGGGAGCGTCCGGTGAGATCGGCCCGGCGAACACGCGGCTTCTTCCCACGATCAGCCGGGCGCCCGACCAGAATGCGAATCCATCCGCGGACTTCGAGCGTGACACGCTGTTCATCACGAAGGCCACGTCGGGACGAAAGCGCATCACGCTCGAGGTGACCGAAGCCAGGTGCGCGATCGAGGCGAGGTCCGAGACGCGGGGCAGGACCCAGACGTCGTCGATGTCCTTCACTCGCCGGGCCAGCGGCGCCAGGAACTCACGGGTCAGCACCGCCAGACGCGCTCGCGGGTAGCGCGCCCGCAGCGCGCGAAGCGCCGGCGTCGTCAGCACGAAATCGCCGAGCTGGTCGTGCGGCTTGATGACGAGGATCCGGGTGGCGTTGGCGGCGATCGCGATGCGATCTCGCGCGGCGGGCCGCTTTCGCAGGGATGCCAGCGCGCGAATCGCGCCGCCGGGATGCTGGACTTTCGACATCGAAGCGGCACGCTAGCATCCGGCCGCGGAGCGCCGCCAGCCGGGAACTGCTCGAGGAGAGCGGCCGCTACTTCTTCTTCAGTCCAGGAGGGACCGGAGGCCCGATCAGAGGCACCTTCTTCACGGGCTTCTCGTCGAACGTGTCCGGAATCTCACCCTGACCGTAGGGGTCGCTGCCGAGCCCACCCCAGCTGCTCGGGAAGAACGTGATCGCCACGCGATGCTGCCCGTCCTGGTTGCCCGAGATCAGGTAGCCGTAGTCGAGCCAGAAGCCGTTCGTGCCGGCGCCGAGACCGAAGCTGGGACCGCTCAGCGGATCGTCGGGCTGCTCCGACATCTCGTGACGGTAGCCGGCGCGCAGCGCGAGCATGTCCTTGTAGCGCCACTCGGCGCCCGCGCGGACATCGTTGGCGTACGCGTACGGGAAGTTGGCGTCGACCGCGAGGCTGAGGCCCGTTCCCGGATGCGCGACCGCGAGGCCGAATCCGTAGTTGGACGGGAAGGGATAGACCGCCCCCGAATAGCTCATGTGTCCGCCCAGGTTCTGGAAGGCGAAGCCGCCGGAGAGGATCCCATGGCGATACATCAAGCCACCGTCGAACGTCGTCCCGACACCCGACACGTCGCCGAGCTGCTCCATCACGGTTTTCACGCCGAAGCCGACCGTGAGCCGCCCGATCTGCTGAGCGAGGTGCCCTCCGGCGGCGAATCCGGAGACGGTGAACGCGCCGGTGGGGTTGTTGGAGGCATCGCGGCCCTCGAACGAGCCGTCTCCCTGATAGAGACCGGAGATCGACCAGCGGGTTCCAGCGTTGCCGAGCTTGCCGCCCATGGCGGCCCACTCCTGCAGGCTCGCATTGTCGAGACCGGAGTGAGACAGGACGATGGTCCCTTGATCCATCCAGCCGAGCGCGGCGGGATTCCACGAGCTGGCGGCGAGGTCGGTGCCGAGACCGATGGTCGCGCCGCCCATTCCGAGGATGCGCGGGCCAGCGCCCAGGCTCAGGAAGCTCGCGGCGGTCGTGCCGGCGTTGTCCTCGCTGGCGCCCGCGAAGCCCGCCGCCACGATCGCCATGGCGAGCATCGCCCCCAGACACAGGAGCAGGATCCGTTTGATCTGACGGGGTGCGCTCATGGCTGCCTCACGAGCTTGACGCTCAAACGCTGACCGGTGCTGATCAGCCAGGCTGTGTAGACACCCGGCGCGGCAGAGCCGCCGGCGTCGTTGCGGCCGTCCCAGACCACGGTCTGCGGACCTCCGGTGAGACCCGCGAGCGAGAGGCTGCGGATGCGCCGCCCGCCGGAATCCATGATGAACAGCTCGGCGCCGCCTCCAGCGGCGGGAATGTTGACCGGGATGTTGACCATGGTCGAGACGCGGCTGGGATTGGGATAGACCGGGCTCAGCTCGAAGACCGTGGTGATCGCGGCGCCGCCGAAATTCAGCGTGACCGTCGCGCTGCGCGCGCTCTCATTGCCGGTCACGTCGCGAGCGCTGATCTGGTACCAGACCTGATTCGTGCCCGCGGGAATCGCGGTGTCCAGGAACTGGGTGGCATTGAATCCGGCGGGACTGATGGCCTGCCATGCGCCACCCGACGTGAGCCGTCGATAGACCGTGTAGCCCGCGAGGTCGGCTTCGGAGTTGGCCGACCAGCGGATTCTCCCCTGCGTGCTGTTCTCGGCCGCGACCGTGACGCCCGAAGGCGCCGACGGCGGCGCGGTGTCGATGATCCAATCCCACCGCACCACGTTGGAGAGCGCCGACGTGTTGCCGGCGTCATCGACCGCCTTGATCGCGAAGTAGTAGGTCGTGCCGCGCGAAATGCCGCGCACGATCAAGCTCTGCCGCTGGCCAGCCGGGAGCGGCGCCGGTGCGGCACCGATCAGCCAGGCCGAATCCCAGTTGCTGTCGTTGATCGGCGACGTCGAGAGGCGGACTTCATAGTGGTCGGCGGTGCCCGCCAGGCCGTCGTCGCCCGGAGCGGTCCACACGAGCATCAGCGTGTCGGCTCCGGTTCCCTGCGCCGCGGCCATCTGGGGCGTGAGCACCCACCCGAGCCCCAAGGACAGCAGGAGGGCCGGGAGATATCCCCGGCCCTTCAGACTGGGGGTCCGGCGGCGCGAAAGTCGGGCTTCCATGCCGACTCCTACCGGCCCCCACGATTGCGATTCGTGCGCAGTGCCACACCCGTCGAGCGATCGACATCGGGCACGCTGGTCCGCCAGCTGAACCACGCGAGTCCGACCGCGAGGTCACGCACGGCGGCGGGAGCGGTCTGGTCCGGCGTCGTCGTATTGACCACGTTGGACAGGGCCGACGGGTTGCCGGCGTTGTCGATCACCTTCACCGCGAAGTAGTAGGTGGTTTGCCGGGTCAAGCCGGTGACGGTGAAGTTGGTCACCGTGTTCGGAGCCGCGGGCACCGGCTCGCCGCTCGCCTGGGTGGCCGAGCCCCAGTTGGCGGCGGTGATCGGCGTCGTCGAGTAGCGCACGTCGTAAGTGGTCGCGGTGCCGGTGAGGCTGTCGTCACCGGTCGCGTTCCAGCGCAGGCTCACGGTGGTCTCGGTCGAGCCGGTCACGCTCACGTTGGCGAGCGGCGCGGGCCGGACGGTGTCGGGGGCCGAGAGCGTGGTGCGCGAGATCACGTTGGAGAGCCCCGACCAGTTGGGGACCTCGTCGGCGGTCTTGAGGGCGAAGTAGTAGGTGGTATTCGAATTGAGACCCGTGACCGTGATGGTCTGACGGGTGCCGGCGGCGGTCGGAACCGGAGTTCCGGTGAAGCGCGCCGCGCTGGCGAAGTTGGCTGCGGTGATGGCAGACGTCGAATAGCGCAAGTCGTACTGCGCTGCGGTACCCGTCAAACTGTCATCTCCAGGCGCGGTCCACGACAGCTGCACGCTGTTGAACGTGACGGTCTGCGCCATGCCGATGCTGGGCACGACACTGACGCCAATGACCGCGATCAAGACCAGAGCGATGGCTGAGCGCATCGGATCTCCCTCCACGCCGCCGCCCCGGACCAGAGGGTTGGCGACCTCCGCGAACGAATGGCTGGATGCAGCGTGCGGCGCCGGACGAGGGGTGTCGGGGGCCTGTCACCGCAGATCACACGGACGCATTCCTCATGAACGCGAACCGCGCAACCGCGTGCCGCCACAGCAGGAAGCATGCCCTGCAGTGGGTCACGACGGGCCACCGACCGGCCTCGCCAGAACCAGCGGAAAGGGCCAGCTTTTCACCCAGGAACGAAGCTAGGATTCGGGTCCCGTGGGGAGACCGGGCGGAGAACAGCATTGAATTCCGCAACTGCTGTCGGCCCGACTGCAATGCGAGGGCGACCTTCCCTGCTCGCAGAAGAGCCAGAGTCTGGCTCGGAGACTCATCCCTGATGCGCGTTCCGAGGGGTCCGGTCAGTCCTCGATCACACGCGGACGGGAAACTGCCACATGGGCATCGCGACGATCCAGGGAATTCTCGGGGGAAGATGCATCGCGACCGCGTCGAATACCCCTTCCATCGAGGTTGGTTCCTCCAGAATCGGGCGCAAGAGTTTTTTCGCCTCGTCGATGACGGTGGCGAACGGACCTCGTTGAGCAATGCAGATCGCATGATTCCGCAACGCGATGAGTCCTCCTCTCGGAGAAACCGCTCGAAGTGCCGGGATCGTTGACACCCCGCCCCTAACGCCCTAAGATCACTGCGCTTCCGTCACATCGGGAAGCTCGAGACGCCCGCCTCTCCGATGCCCGCCCCGCGGCCCTTTATTGGGCCCGACCCTTAGAATCGTTCGGGCTGACTCGTATACCGATGCTGCGGCTTTGGAATGACGTCGTGCCTGCCCTTGCCGGCATGACGTCGGTGGATCGGTTGGAGGTCATGAGCGCGATCACACTCGAGAGAGACGCGGTGTTGCGGAAGGCGGTCGAGCTCGGCTCGTCCGACCTCATCATCACCGTCGATCAACCGGTGATGGTGACGATCGGAGGCGTGCTGCAGCCCTTGCCCGGCTCGCCTCCGGTGACCTCCGCCGACTCCCGTCGCCTCGCCGAGAGCTTCCTGACTCCCGCGCTCCACGAGAAGTTCCTCCGCGACCAGGAGCTGGACACGCGCTACCACTTTCCCGGGGTGGCGAACTTCCGCGTCAATCTCTACGTCCAGCGCGGACACTGGGGCACCGCGATCCGGATCGTGCCGCTCACCATTCCCCTGCCGAGCGAGATCGGCCTCTCGCCTCACGTCGTCTCGAAGCTGCTCGGGATCACCCGCGGCCTGGTCCTCGTCACCGGGCCGACCGGAGCCGGCAAGTCGACGACCATCGCCTCGCTGCTGGAACAGGTGAACCAGGGAGGCGTGCGGCGCCACATCGTGACCGTCGAGGACCCGATCGAGTTCCTCTACGAATCCAAGAACGCGGTCATCGACCAGCGGGAAGTCGGCACCGACACCAAGAGCTACGCGCGCGGGCTCAAGGGCGCGCTGCGCCAGCTGCCGCACATCATCTTCGTGGGCGAGATGCGCGACCTCACCAGCATGGCGATCGCGCTGACCGCCGCCGAGACCGGCAACCTGGTCATCTCCACGATGGCCACGCAGACCGCGGCCCAGACCGTGAACCGCATCATCGATTCGTTCCCGCAGCACCAACACTCGCAGATCCGCTCGCAGCTCGCGCTGACGCTGAGAGCGGTCGTCTCGCAGGTCCTGCTCCCCCGCGCCGACGGCCGCGGCAGGATCGCGGCGCGGGAGCTGATGTTCGTGAACCCGGCGATCTCGAACCTGATCCGTGACGACAAGATCCACCAGATTCCCAACGTCATCGCCACCAGCCTCCGCGAAGACATGATGGCGATGGACGACGCGCTGATCGAGTTGGTCGAGCGCGGTCGCATCAACTTCGACGTCGCCTATCCTCACTTCGAGGACATCGAGAAGCGCGCGCTGCTGCAGAAGCGCCACTACCGGGTCGCGCCCATTCCCGAGGCCACGAGGGCCCGCGCATGACGCTCTCCTACCGGTTGTCGACGCGCCGCTTCGGCGAGCTGGTCCTCGAGCACGGCAAGGCCACGACGGATCAGATCGACCTGGCGCTCCGGTCCAAGAACGATCCGCGCGAGCGGCTCGGGCAGACCTTGGTGCGGCTCGGGATACTCGATGAAGGCGACGTGGTGGAGCTGCTGGCCCGGCAGTTCGGCCTCCCGATCGCCGAGGCCTCGCGTCTCTCGCTCGCCGATCCCGAGGTCGTCCAGCTCATCCCCGAGCATCTGGCGCGGCAGGCCTGCGTGCTCGCGCTGGCAAAGAAGGACGGCGCGCTCGAGATCGCCATGGGCGATCCGCTCGACGTCGTCTCGATCGACCACCTGAGGGCCCTGACCGGCTGCAACGCCATCCGGGTGTCGATCGCCAGGCCGAGCGAGGTTCGCGAGGCGATCGACGAGTTCTACCAGCAGATCCGCACCAAAGAGCGCGTCGGCGAGATCTTCGAGAAGCTCGATCTCACGCCGGGCTCCGAAGGCGACGAGGACGTCGACCTCGCCACCCTGCGGCAGCAGGTCGAGGACGCGCCGGTGGTGCGGCTGGTGAACCTCATGCTGGCGGAGGCCATCGACGACCGCGCCAGCGACGTGCACGTCGAGCCGCTTCGGGACCGCCTGGTCGTGCGCTTCCGCATCGACGGCATCCTGCACGAGGTGATGAAGCCCCCGAAGAACCTCCAGATGGCGATCGTCTCGCGCATCAAGGTGCTCGCCGATCTCGACATCGCCACGCGGCTGCTGCCGCAGGACGGGCGCCTCACCGTGCATCTGCCCGAGCGTGAAGTCGACATCCGCGTGTCCACGCTGCCGACCGCCCATGGCGAGAAGGTCGTGATGCGGCTCTTCGACAAGACCTCCTTCTCGCGCCAGGTCTCGAACCTCGGCCTCGACGGCCCCCTGCTGCCGGCCTTCCAGCGGGCCATTCACCAGCCCTACGGCATGATCCTGATCTCCGGGCCGACGGGCAGCGGCAAGACCACCACGCTCTACGCCGCGCTCAACGAGATCCGCTCGGTCCACAGGAACCTGCTCACCGTCGAGGACCCGATCGAGTACCACATCGACGGCGTCAACCAGGTGCACGCCAACGCCAAGGTGGGAATGTCGTTCGCGCGCGCGCTGCGCTCGATCCTGAGGCAGGACCCCGACGTGATCATGATCGGCGAGATCCGCGACGCCGAGACGGCCGACATCGCGGTGAAGAGCGCCCTGACCGGGCACCTCGTGCTGTCCACCGTTCACGCCAACGACGCGCCCGGCACGGTGACGCGACTGGTCGACATGGGCGTCCCCCGCTACCTGGTGGGCTCGGCGGTCACGCTGGTCATGGCCCAGCGACTGGTTCGCAGGGTGTGCGAGCGCTGCCGCGAGCCGGTGATCCCCGAGCCGGAAGCCCTGGCGGTGCTGAGCGACGATGCCGCCACCCTGACCGGGCACCCGATGCAGCGAGGCCGGGGTTGCCTGGCCTGCAAGCAGACTGGCTACTATGGACGTACGGCCGTTTTCGAATTGCTCGAGCTCACACGCCCGGTGCGGCGCATGGTGCTCGACGGACTCAACGAAGACCAGATCAAGCAGCGCGCCGTGGCCGAGGGGATGCTGACCCTGCGCAAGCACGGCGTGCAGAAGATCCTCCAAGGAGTGACCACGATCGATGAGGTGAGGGCCGCCACTCTCGCCGACGGCTAGAACGATGCCGAGCTACTTCTATAAAGCCCGCGACGCGAACGGGCACGCGCACGAGGGGATCGAGATCGCCTCCTCCGAGGAGGAGGTGCTCCGGGTTCTCGAGAGCTCGCACCTGACGCCGGTCTTCATCGAGAGCCGCGCGCCGAACGCGGCAGCCCTGGTGCGCGGCAAGATCGCGGTGCGCTCCGCCGAGGTCGTGGAGCGCTGGCGCAGCTCGGTCAAGCCGGTCTCGGTGGCGCTGTTCGCGCGCCAGCTCTCGACCATGATCCACGCCGGACTCCCGATGGTGAGGAGCCTGCGCTCGATCAGCCGCGACCACGAGGACAAGAAGATGGCGCGGATCCTGGGCCACGTCGCGGACGACGTGCAGAAGGGTGACTCGCTGTCCACCGCACTCGGCAAGCACCCCGGATCCTTCGGCGAGGTGTTCGTGAGCCTGGTCAACACCGGGGAGGTCAGCGGCACGCTGGACAAGATCATGGATCAGACCGCGACCTACATGGAGCGCGCCGAGACGCTACGGCTCAAGGTGCAGGCCGCCCTCCGCTACCCGATCTTCGTGATGTCCTTCGCCCTGCTGATCCTGATCGTCATGGTGGTGAAGATCGTGCCGATGTTCACGGGGATCTACGCCCGCTTCAAGGTCGAGCTTCCCTGGCCCACCAAGGTGCTGCTCGCCGTCAGCAACGCCGTGGTCGGCAATCTATTGATCGTCACGGGCTTGGCGGTCTTTGCGGTGGGGATGTTCCTCTACTTTGCCCAGACGGAGCGAGGCAAGCTGTGGATCGACAGGACCAAGTTCAACTTGCCGCTCTTTGGGCCCCTGATTCAGTTGTATGCTATCACCAAGTTTTCCAGGACCTTGGGCATCCTCACCTCGAGCGGCACGCAGATCCTCTACGCCCTCAAGGTGATGCGCCCGGTCCCCGGGAACAAAGTCTTGGAGCGTGGGATCGACCAGGTCCGTTCCCGCGTGGAGGAAGGCGACGCGCTTTCGCGCGCCATGGAAGAGACGGGCGTGTTCCCGGAGATGCTGGTCCAGATGACCGCCACGGGGGAAGAGACGGGCAAGCTGGACGAGATGCTGTCCCGTACCGCCGACTTCTATGAGCAGCGCGTGACGACTCAGGTCGATGGGCTCAGCTCGCTGATCGAGCCCATCGCCATCGTGGTGTTGGGCGGCCTGGTGGGCGTGATGCTGCTCGCCCTCTATCTGCCCATCTTCAACCTCGGCCAGGCCATGCGCTCAGGCCTGGTGGGGCATTAGTACCGGGAGAGCCAAGAGAGCCAGGAGGATCAGTTCCATGCGCAGGAATCAGAAGGGCTTCACGCTGATGGAGTTGATGGTCGTGATCGTCATCGTGGCCATTCTGGCGGCGGTGGCGGTTCCGCTCTACATCAACTACGTCAAGGACGCCCAGAGAACGGAAGCAAAAGGCGCGATTGGCGCAATCATCACCGCTGAACAAACCTACTATCAACTAAATCGAGAGTACGCGAACTGCCCGGCATTTGTCGTGAACCCGACTCCAGAGGCGCAGAACGGACTCAACTGCGACTTGTCGGAGGCTCTCAATAATTGGGACTTCGCGGTTACGGGTGCATCTGACGATGGGTTCGTGGTGACGGCAACAGGAAAGAACGCCGCTGAGGATCTCAGCGTCACATACACTCACTCCCGCGCTAACCCGCCCGCCCAACCTTGGGTAGATCAATAGCGATAAACCGCGAGTTTCGCGCGCAACGGCGCTCACCTGGCGTAGAGCGCCACTTCGTGCTGAACGAAGTGGGTTTCACGCTCGTTGAAGCCATCACTGCGACGGTCATCGCCATTATTGCGGTATTGGGTCTTGCATTCTCCTTTAGCGCCGGGCGCGGGATGATCGACCGATACGCCGTCGCCCGGAGTGCTCTCGCATCGGCGGAAAGGCGGATGGAATATCTCTCGATCCTCGGTTTGAGGAGCCCTACGCATCCTGACCTGAGCCCCGGGGTTCATCCGCCATCCCCTCTGTCCCTCAACGGAAACACCAGCGGCACCGAGCAGTGGACCGTGACCCCCATAGATGACCCTGCTGATGCCGACAGCAATCCAGACTACAAGCAGGTCGTGGTAGACGTGAGTTGGATGTCAGGCTCCGTCCAGGACAAGGTCGTGCTCACCCGGATCATTCTCGGGAGTTAGCTTGGCTTCCCTCCGGTCGCTACACAACAAGACTCGCGGCTTCACTTTTACCGAGCTGACTGTGGTGATGGTCCTCGCCGGGATTGTCACGCTCGGGCTGGTGACCTTCTACCTCAACTCGCAGATCATGTGGACCGACGCCTCGACCCAGGTGTTGGCGCAACGCGACGCAACCGCAATCCTGGAAGTCATGCGGGACAGCATCCAGACCGCCTCTGATGCTTTGATCCTTCCGGTCGCTGGAGACAGCGCGAACAAGCAGGTGATCGTGATCGAGGGAGGTGTGCAGCGGCAATTCTTCTGGGACCCCGCTGACTCCTGCGTGCATTACGGCATTGGCGGCAGCGACCAGGGCGCGATCACGCCGACCAGGGTCGAGCGCTTCGACGCTTCATTCGACGCCGTGAATGGGATCCTGACCGTGGACAGTCTGCGCGTGCGATCCTCGGCGGGCCAGCGGGTGACTCTGTCGACCTCCATTGGGCTCTACAACAGATGAAACGCGGTCCCGCCCCCACTCGCGATCAGGCCGGATTCATCCTCCCCGGCGTGGTGATGTTCGTGGTCGTGCTCACGATCATCGGGCTCTCGCTGTTCTCGCTCTCGAGCTACGAGGCGCAGTTCATGCGTCAATCGCTGGAGAACACGCAGCTCTTTTACGATGCCAGCGGAGCCCTTGACCGTGCGCGTTTTCTCCTCAGCGCTCCTCCCAAGACGCTGGCATCGGTGGCAACCAATCTGAGTCCCGGCATCTTGTACGCGCGCGCCATGCAGGGCGTGGACAGCACCGGGCCCGTGCAATGGAACACCAACGAGTCCGTGACCATTCGCGTACTGGCCGAGAGGAACGGCCAGCGTCGCATGTTGGAAGCCGCGTTCGATCCCAGCGGGGCCCCGCAGTACGAGAACCTCTTCACGATGTCGGCCACCAACCGCGGCCTCTACCTTTCGCAGACATCGGATAAATACGCGCCCAACCAGAACGTTCGCCTCATGGGCACATGCTGGCAGAACTACAATGGGACCAAGCCGCCGGACCCGCAGTTCGACTGGTACGAAGACATCTACCCGATCCTCACGTCCCCTCCGCCCGTGAGCGACCTCGACCTCAAGTTTGGCGATGTTCCGGCGCCTCAAGTTGCTCAGTTCTGGAACACGAATGAAGCCGCTGCAGAGTGGGTTGAACCTGACAACCAGAACGACATGACCCTGAATGCGAGCGGCGCGCCGAATGGCATCAAACTCTTCAAGACGACGTGGACTTCGGGCGAATGGACCCGCGATATCCTCGCCGCTCACAACGTGGACATCACGGTCTCGGGAATTGCCGTTTGGATGCTCGACAAAGGTCTCTATAGCAAGCCCATGGTGATCGTCCACGGCACTCCGAACGACATGCTGGTCATCGTGGCGAATAAGACCAACACGACGAAGTCACTGGATGCCGGCCAAACGGACGTAGGCCTGTACTTCGCCGGAGGCTTTCACTCTCCGGACGTGCCCGTCATTCTCGTGACGGACGGGTACGTGGGCATCGACGATGCTCCCGCTCCAACGGTCTCGCCTCTCAACGCTTCGGTTCCTTGGCTGACCATCTACGCGAACTTTGCCTGGATCCACGGTCCGGACGCCCCCCCCGGGCAGGTCTACGATTTCCGGCACGGGCCGAATTCTCAAGCTGATGCCAACCTGGACAAGCTGCTTATCGCGGGCCTCCTTCCCAACGCGAAGCGAAGAGGACTGGCCCTCGTTCCGGGCTCTTGGCGCTCGATCACGGACTCCAATCCCAACTAGATGATCCGGCCAACGATCGGCTCGCGGCCCTGGGTCGGGCTCGACCTCGGGACCTACAGCGTCAAGGTGGTCGCGGCGTATGGCGCCGTGGGCGGACCTCGCTATCGCGCCATCGAGGCGCTCATGCCCGGAGCCGACCAGGCGGGGCCATCCGAAGAGACCCTGGCGCATGCCGTTTCTGGAGCGCTCGAAGGGCTCGGACTCTCACCGCGCTCGGCGCGCGGCGTCTCCGTCAGCGTTTCCGGACCAGGAGTGATCGTCAAGCAGATCTCGCTGCCTCTTCTCGACGAATCCGAGGTAGGACCCGCGCTTCGATTCGAGGCGCGCAAGCACCTCCCCTTCGACCCGCAGACCATGGTCATCGATTTCCAGATCCTCGGGCGTTATCCCTCCGAACGGAGGGTCGACCTCCTGCTCGCCGCGGTTCCACGCGAACACCTCGAGCGGCACCTCAAGCCGCTAGGCTTGTTGGGCATCGAGCCGGAAGTCGTGGATGCCGCTCCGCTCGCGCTCGCCAACGCCGTGGGCAAGGACCCGGACCTCGGGGAG
>DASTBI010000037.1 GCA_035712145.1 Candidatus Eisenbacteria bacterium
AATGCACGCGTCGTCGATACCCGCTCGGTGCGAACGAGCAGTGAGAAACGCTCACGGATTCGAAACGTGAGCAGCAGCGGCGTCCGAGTCCAGATTCGATGCCCTACGGGGCGCGCTAGCCTTCTGGACCATCGCTCGAAGTGTGACGCCAGGCCGGTTGAAATCCGGCGCATCAACGACCACGCGGCCGCCCGCTCACGCGGGCGGCTTGCGCGTATCCTGCCCCAGCGAGATGCGCGGCTCCCATCGTCGGTCGGATGAGCGTTCACCACCAGCAACTCGAGATCTCCACGCGCGGCGACGGCGAGATGCACGACCTCACCGAAAAGGTGAGCGCTCTGGTCGCCGCCGCGGAGATCGCCGACGGCATGGCGCTCGTGTTCGTTCCCGGATCGACCGCCGGCGTGACCACCATCGAGTACGAGCCCGGGCTCCTCGAGGACTTCCCCGCGGCGATGGATCGGATCGCCCCACGCGATATCGCGTACGCGCACGACCGCCGCTGGCATGACGGCAACGGCCACTCGCATGTGCGCGCCAGTCTGCTCGGGCCCTCGCTCGCCGTGCCCATCGTGGCCGGCGCGCTGGCGCTCGGCACCTGGCAGCAGATCGTGCTCGTCGACTTCGACAATCGCCAAAGACGCCGCCGGGTGATGGTGACGATCATGGGGGAGTAGCCGGCCCTTCTGTTCTATCCTCCCGTCATGCACAGCACCACACTGCCGGCCAGGCCGCGGGGCCTGGCGCTGGCCTTCAGCTGGCCCCGTGTGCGGTTCACCCTGATCGTCTCCGCGGCGCTCGGGCTGCTGATGAGCACGGGCTGGACCTCAGGACTGCCCGCCTTGTTCTTGCGCACCATGCTCATCGGGCTGATGGCGTTGCTGGTGTTCGGGTTGTTCGAGCAGTGGCCCAGGCGCCTGCCGCGCTGGATCGCTCGCTGGGTGCTGCAGGTGGTGGGCGTGGCGCTCGTCATTCCGCCCTTCACCGCCATCATCTGGTGGCTCGCCACGCCGGCCGGCGCCCCGGCGTTCTATCACGTCAAGGAGCGGATGCAGGGCTATTCGCTGGTCACCGGACTCAGCGTCTTCATCGCGCCGTGGATCGCGCTCGGCGCCCTGGTGCGGCAGAAGGAGGCGATCGCCCGCCACTTGGCGGTGGCTTTCGACCTGGAGCGCAGCCAGCTCGAGCGCCAGGCGCTCGACGCGAGGCTGCGGCTCTTGCAGGCGCAGGTCGCTCCCCACTTCCTATTCAACACCCTGGCCAACGTGCAGGCGCTGGTCGAAGCCGGGTCGCCGCAGGCCTCGGAAGTGCTGCGAAACCTGATCGCCTACCTGCGCGCGGCCGTGCCGCGCTTGAACGAACCCGCCACCACGCTCGACCACGAGCTGCAGCTGGTGCAGGCCTACCTCGACCTCATGCACTTGCGGATGCCGGACCGCCTGCAGTTCACGATGCACGTGGAGGAAGGCGCCCGCGCGCTCCGCTGTCCGCCGATGACGCTGCTCACCCTGGTCGAGAACGCGGTGCGCCATGGCATCGATCCGAGTGAAGAGGGAGGACGCATCGACATTCACGTGCAGCGCCGTGGCGACCGCTGCCTGGTGCGGGTGAGCGACAACGGCGCCGGCCTGGGTCAGTCCGGCCCAGGTCTCGGCACCGGGCTCACCACTCTGCGCGAGCGGCTGCAGCTCGCCTTCGGCGGCGAGACCCGCCTCAGCGTGAGCGCGCAGCAGCCGCGCGGCGTATCCGCCGAGATCGAATTCCCGGCCCGCGAAGCCTGAACGGATGAGCCGCCGACCGACCGCGCTGATCGCCGACGACGAGCCGCTGCTGCGCGAGTCGCTGGCGCGTCAGCTCGCGCAGATCTGGCCCGAGCTCGAGATCGTCGGGCAGGCCCGGAACGGGCGCGAGGCCGTGGAGATGTTCGAGTCCCGCCATCCGGACGTCTGCTTTCTCGACGTGCACATGCCGGGGCTTTCCGGCGTCGAGGCGGCGCATCAGATCGGGGGCCGCGCGCACCTCGTGTTCGTCACCGCCTACGACCACTACGCGGTTCAAGCCTTCGCGCAGGGTGCGCTCGATTACGTCGTGAAGCCGGTCGAGCGCGAGCGGCTCGAAGAGACGGTGACACGGCTCAAGCAGCGTCTGGCGGCCGAGCGTCCGGCGCCCAACACCGAAGGGCTGCTCCAGCAGCTCGCGGACCAGCTCGCGCGCCTCCAGAGCGGCGGGGCGCCGGCGCCGCTTCGTTGGGTCCGCGCGCAGGTGGGGCAGACCGTGCGCCTGATCCAGGTGGACGACATCGACTACCTCCGCTCCGACACCAAGTACACGCGCATCGCCTGGCGCGGGGATGGCGGCGAACCCGACGAGGCGCTGGTCCGCATGGCGCTCAAGGAGCTCGTCGCCCAGCTCGACCCCGGGCAGTTCGCGCAGGTCCATCGCTCGGTCGTCGTCAATCTGCGCGCGATCAGCCACGTGACTCGCGGCGAGAACGAGACCGCCGATGTCCACCTGAAAGGCCGGAACGAGGTGCTGCCGGTGAGCCGCAGCTACCTCCATCTGTTCAAGCAGATGTAGCGCCGGGCGCCGCTCGTCGCCATCCGCCGCAGCTCGTCGCCGCCCCCACCGCCATCCATCGCATCCGGGTATCCGCGGAACGCAACCAGGGCCGAGACTGCGGCTCATGCATGTCACGGTGCTGGCGCCGTGAGGCAGACCGATCCCTGGGAGGCATATCGCTCGCCCGGGCACAGGAGGCAGTCCCGTGAATCCGATCATCGAGGAATCCCAGCGCAAAGCCGCCCGCGTGGTGGGCGCGTGCTACCTGTTCGCGATGGCCGCCGCCATCTTCTCCGAGTCGTTCGTCCGCGGCCGGCTCATGGCCGGCGACGACGTCATGCGGACGGCGCAGAACATCATGGCTCACCAGACGCTCTTCCGCGTCGGCATCGCGGTGGAGCTTCTGACCTTCGCGGCCGACATCGCGCTGATCATCGGGCTCTACGTGATCCTGCGGCCGATCGGCCGCAACCTCGCCCTATTCGCGACCGCCATTCGACTCGCCGCGGAGGCGAGCTTCGTGTCGATGGCCGCCGGGAGCCTGGATGTGCTGCGAATCCTGAGCGGCGCGGAATACCTGCGGGCGTTCGGCCCCGATCAGCTCGCGGCGATGGCCAGGCTGAGCCTCGGATCGCACGCCGCCGCCTACGGCGCAGGCTTCATGTTCCTGGGTCTCGGCTCCACCGTGTTCGCCTGGCTGTGGGTCAAGACGCAGTACGTGCCGAAGGCCTTCGGCTATCTCGGCATCGTCGCCTCGGCACTCCTGGCGCTGGGCAGCCTGGAGATGATCGTGATGCCGGGACTGCGCACGCTCATCTATCCCTGGTACATGGTCCCGATGTTCTTCTTCGAGGTCGGACTGGGGTTGTGGCTCTTGGTGAAGGGATTGAATCTCGAGGGACGCGAGAGCCGGGCGGGGGCGGAAGTCAGCACGGCCAGCTACTCGGCGACGATCTGATGCCTACTGCCCCGGGTGATACCGGCGCTCCGTGTGGCCCTCGAGCTGCGATCGGTGGAAGTAAACCTCGCGCAGGTTGCCGCTGATGAAGCGCTCGATCTGATCGTCGAAGTGCGGCGTTCCCAGATGTCCGCTCGCGCCACCGGCCGTGACCGCCATGGCCCGCACGCGATCGCCGAACTCGACCACCGCGAGGAAACTGTTGCCGTAGTTTCCGTACCACTTGCGGGTTCCGGGATAGGGCCGCGCCACGAACGAGGCCAGTGAGCCCCAGGCCGACGAGGTGAACGGTACGGGGAAACTCGGGGCTGCGTCGTCGAATCGCGGCTCGGTCCCGCTCTCGATCCTCTGAAACCGGTTGATCTCGCCCCACGGTCGTTGCCACGTTCCGAAGACCACGCCCAGCGTGTCCACGGCATCGGCCAGCGTCTGCAACAGCACATCGGGCGCGGCACGGGTGGCGAGGTAGGTCTGTGTCGACATGTTCGCCGCACGCGCGACGCCGGCGACCTGCCGCCCGGCGCGGTCGGCCCAATGGATCGCCAGCGTGGTCGGAATAGACCATGCCGCCCATCGCCGGTCCCAGCCGCGCAGTGCGCCGATCGGCGCCGCGAGCCGAACCTTGAGCGGATCAGCCGGCGGCGCGGCCTCCCATGCCGCGAACAGCGGCGGCAACAACCGCTCGAAGGACGGCAGCTCGCTGTCGAACGCGGCCGCGGCGAGCGATCGCATGGTCCAGTCCTTGCGGCCTTCGAGCAGGCGCAGAGCGTGAAGGCCGCGAGGCGTCTCTTCGCGGCCGGTCTCCACGTAGGCGGGGAAATCCTCTCGTCGCGGACTGTTGGATCCCGCCGCCGACCACGGCCAGTTGTTGCAGTTGTAGAGCCAGCCGTTCGAGGGATTCAACAGATGCGGCGTCTCCTCGACCGACAGAAGGCCCTTGTATGACGTGGCCGGGTGGCTGCCGCTCACCGGGGCCGTCCAGTCGAAGCTCGTGTCACGGCGCGGAATGTAATTGGCGTGGAAGTAGGCGATGTTGCCTTTGGAGTCGGCGAACACGGTGTTGTTCGACGAGTTGCTGTGCAGCTCCATGATCCTGCGAAACGCGGCATAGTCGGCAGCCTTCGTGCGGGTGAAGGATTGGACGAGGCCGTCGACCGGCTTCCGCATGAGGCTGACGCTCACCCAGTTGGCCCCCTCTTTGCGCACCACTGGCCCCCGGTGTGTGTCGTAGACGGTGAACGCTTTGCGTTCCATGCCTCCAGCCGTTCGGTAGGCGACGGTGACCGTCCGCACCTTCACCGGCCGCTCCTCGGAGCCGAAGCGGTAGTGGTAGCGATCATCGCGCCGCACCACCGTCTCGAGGAACTCGTCGATGTTGTCCACGCCGCTCGAGCTGTGCATCCAGCCGGCGGTGCGGTTGAACCCCTGGTAGACGAAGAACTGGCCCCAGGTCACCGCGCCATAAGCGTTCAGTCCTTCGTCGCTGACCATCTGCAGCTCGGAGCGGAAGTAGAAGGACGTATGCGGATTGATCCACAACAGAGCCCGGCCGTTCCTCGCGAGCGCAGGAGCGATGGCGAAGCCGTTCGATCCGTCCGCCGCGGACTCGTCACCGTCGCCGCGGATGCGTCGCGACTCCACCGCGCTGTCGCCGTAGAAGGCCGCGAGCTGGGCCACGCTCACGCGCTCGATGTCGCCGCCGATGCTTCCCTCGGTGAAGCTGAGGGCCATCCATGGCTCGAAGCGGGTAATGAGCCGGGGCTTCACCTCGGGGTGCTGGTAGAGATAGAAGTTGAGGCCATCGGCAAAGGCGTTCATGAGCTTCTGCAGCCACGCCGGGCTGGATCGGTAGAGCACTTTCAACGTGTCGGGATCGACGAACAACTTCATGCGCAGGTCCTGATAAATCGTCGAATCCCCAACCACCTCGGACATGCGTCCCATCGCCTTGATGTAATTAGTCTCCACCCGGCTGAAGTCGTCCTCGGCCTGCGCGTAGAGCGCACCGAACACCGCGTCGGCGTCGCTCTTGCCGTAGACGTGAGCGATGCCCCAGTCGTCCCGAAAGATGGTGACGTTCCGGGCCTGACGTTCCCAGCGTTGGACATCCGACGCCAGAACGCTCAGGGGGAGGGCCGTGGCGAGACCGGCGGCGAGCACGAACACGCGCCTGAGCACGCGCCCAGGTTACACGCTACTCCGTCACCTTCTAAGCCTCGATCCTCCGCTGAGCTTCACGGCGTCGAGGGCCGGGGGCTCCTGCGGTCCAGCGCCGCGAGCAGCGGCGCGTCGAGCTTGTAGATGTCCTCTGCGTAACGCACCTCGCCCGAGTAACCCACGCTCACCGTCCAGTACACGATCAGGATCGGCAGATTGGTCCCGACCGGCACATCCATCGTGGACCCTTGAGCGATCGCCTGCTGGATGCGCGTGCGGTTCCACTCGTCCTGGCCCTGGAGGAGCCGCTCCGCCAGATCGATCGCGTTCTCGATGCGGATGCATCCGTGGCTGAAGGTGCGACGGTTGGCCTCGAAAAGCCGCTGGTTCGGGGTGTCGTGCAGGTAGATCGCGTACTTGTTGGGGAACAGGAACTTCACCTTGCCGAGCGCGTTGTCATCGCCCGGTGGCTGCTTCAAGGTGTAGGGGAAGTCCGTCGAGTCGGCATTCGCCCAGTCGATGGATGACGGGTCGACCACATTGTTCGAAGCGTCGTAGATCACCAGACCCTGGCGCTGGATGACGTTGTCGCCTTTCCGCATCTGAGCAATGATCTCTTCGCGCAGGATCGATTCGGGCACGGACCAGTCGGGATTGAACACGATGGTGCGGATCGGCGCCCGGAAGGTGGGCGTCTGCATGGCCTCCTCGCCGATCTGGGTCCGCGCCTCCCACACGTTCTTGTTGCCGCGGATCAGGTAGGCCTTGAAGGCCGGAAGATTGACCAGCAGGAAGTCCTGTCCCAGGCCGCTCAATACCCAGCGCGCCCGCTCGAGATTCGCGCGCACCTGGGCCGCGCGGGACTTCGCGTCGACGTTCAGCGCATCGGTCGTGGCCTGGTCGATGACGCCGGTCTCCTTGAGGCGATGCCGGACCTGGAAGATCTTCACCGCGCGGACGAGGTCGGGGTCGTAACGGTTGGAGTCCGCCGGTGCGCGTGACGTGTACTCCCCGCTGAGGGCCAGCCGCCGCCGCACCGTCGCGATCCGAGGATCCACCGCCTTGGCCGACAGCGAGCGGCCGGAAGGGACCCTCGGCCAGCCGCCCTGCTGGTCGATCTGACGAAGGCGCTGGAGAGCGCTCACCAGCCCGCGATAGATGAAGTGCTGCGGGCGCTGCTCGTCGATCGCGCGCTCGACCGAAGATGCCTTGGCGATCACACCGAGCGTGCTGTCCAGCGACGAAGCGCCCTCGCGCGGATCCACGTTCCACGCCGAATTGACCTGCGAAGGCACCACCCGGCCGTAACGGACGTCGTCCGCCATGCTGGCCACCGCATCGGCGAGCAGCAGATCGAGAATGGCCTCGCTCTCCGCGGTACGCTCTCGCTTCTCGAGCCTCGATTGGATGGCCTCGAGATGGTAGCCGGCAGGGTCGAGGCCATCGGCGTGCATGGCCCCGATGGCCTTCACGACGCCGTCGGCGCGATCCAGCCAGGCCGGTTTGAAGCCGCGAGCTTCGTAAAACTTTCTGACGCTGGCAGGTTCTTCCAGCGTCTCACCGCCCACCGCAGCGGCTCCCTGAAGTCTCTGGATGTGCGGAACGATCTCGGCGTCCGGAGGCCCGGCGGCGCACCCCGCCAGGGCCACGAACAGGATGGCGAGCCACGCCCGCGGGCCCATGGCGGTCCGCGAGCGATCGTGCGCCCTCAGAGCGCAGCCTCCTTGGCAAACAGGCTGGACGGATTCATCGAAGCTCCTTTGCACAGGCCGAGTCGCAAGGAAAGACCTTCCACAGCCGACCCATGCAACGACCCTGCCGGAATCTGTCAGGGAAACCATCAGACTCACGGGAAGTAGGGCGTGTCCTGTTATGGTGTATGACATATGCCGCTCGAGCCCGAGTTCATCGGCCGCACCTTCGACGACTTCCTCTTCCGGCCCCGCCAGGGCGTGGTCCGCTCGCGGCGATCGGTGCGGCTGACCAGCCGTCTCGCCAAGACGATCTCGCTCGAGCTGCCGATCGTCTCGGCCAACATGGACAGCGTCACCACCGGCGACATGGCCCGTGCGCTCGCGCTGGAAGGCGGGCTCGGCTTCATCCACCGCGCGATGCCGATCGAGGCGCAGGCCGCCGAGGTCGCGCACGTGAAGCGACGGCACGGGCACGTGGTCGAGGAGCCGATCTCGCTGCCGCGCGACGCCACCCTGGCGGAGGCGCGCGAGGTGACGCGCCGCCATCGCATCACCGGCATCCTGATCGAAGAGCAGCGGGGGAGCCGCGTGCTGGCGGGCCTGCTCTCGAACCGTGACATGCCGTGGAGCGACGAAGCGCTGGACCGGAAGGTCGAGGAGTTCATGACTCCCCTCGAGCGGCTCCATGTGGCCCCTCCCGACGTGGACGTTCGTGAAGCGGAGCGCATCCTCTTCGAGCATCGGATCGAGAAGCTGCCACTGGTCGACGCCGAGCGGCGCATTCGCGGGCTCATCACGAAGAGCGATCTCAAGCTCGCGCGTGACCAGCCGGACTCCACGAAGGACGCCCGCGGCCGGCTGCGCGTGGGGGCCGCGACCGGCGCGCGCGGCGATTTCCTCGAGCGCGCCGACGCCTTGGTGGTCGCCGGCGCCGACGTCCTGCTGATCGACATCGCGCACGGTCACTCGGACGTGATGCGACAGGCGGTCGAAGCGGTGCGCGCTCGTCATCCGCAAGTCCCGCTGGTCTGCGGCAACGTGGGCACGGCGGAGGGAGCGAAGTTCCTGCGGGATCTGGGCGTGGACGCGATCAAGGTGGGCATCGGACCGGGGCGCGGCTGTCGCACGCGGCTCGAGACCGGCGCCGGCATCCCGCAGCTCCAGGCCATCCGCGAGGCCTGGCACGCGGTGGGAGAGAACGTCCCGATCATCGCCGACGGCGGCGTGCGCGAGGACAAGGACCTCTTCCTGGCGCTCCTCTGCGGCGCGTCCTCGATCATGCTCGGCAGCATGCTGGCGGGAACCGACGAAGCGCCGGGCACGGTCATCGAGGACCCGGCGACCCGTCAGAAACACAAGATCTATCGCGGCATGACCTCGCCTCAAGCGGTGCTGCAGGCGCTGTACGACGGGGGCGAAGGGGAGGACCCGTTCGAGACGCCCGCGGAAGGACAGGAGATCGAGGTGCCCTACAAGGGGAGCGTGGTCGATGTGCTCCACCGGATCCGCGGACACCTGCGATCCGCCGTGAGCTATGCGGGAACCGACACGCTGGCTGCCGTGCGGAGCGAGGCGGTGAAGAACCCGCTGCCGTACCTGGTGCCACTCTCGGCCGCGGCGCGCCGAGAGTCGTTCGAGCGCTGAGGCCGGCGCCCTCCGAGTACACTCGCCGAATGCCGACCGCGCGGCTCCCTTCATGGGTGCAGCACCTCCTGCTGATCGCGCTGACCGTCGCCGTCACGTATGGGCACACGCTCGACGTGCCGTTCTACCTCGACGACGAGTCGTCGATCCGCGAGAACGCGGTGGTGACCCAATGGCAGGGCTTCGGCGCATTACGAGCCTACGCGCCGATGCGCTTCATCACCTACGCGACCTTCGCGCTCAACGTCCGGTTCGGACACTTCGACCCGCGCGGCTACCATCTCGTCAACATCCTGATCCACCTGCTCGCGGGATTCGCCGTCTATGGGCTGGCGCGGGGCCTCCTTCGCGCCCCTCGTGTTCGCGACACCCTGCCGCCCCTGGCCGAGGCCGGGTTGCCCCTGATCGGAGCGCTGCTCTTCGTCGTGCATCCGCTGCAGACCCAGGCGGTCACCTACATCGTCCAGCGCCTGGCCTCGCTGGTCGCGCTCTTCTACATCGCTTCGCTCGCCGCCTTCGTCCAGGCCCGGCTCACGGCCTCGAGAGGATCTCGGATCGCCTGGACCACGGCGTGCGTGGCGTGCGCGCTGATGGCGCTGTTCACCAAGGAGAACGCGGCCACGCTTCCCCTCGCGGTCGCGCTCATCGAGCTAGTCTTCTTCGCGCGAAGCTGGAGGCGCGTGGCGCAGGTGGCAGCAGGCGTTGCGGTTGCGGGTGTCGCGATGTGGCTGATCTCGGCCTTCGCCTTCGGCAGCGATCCCTTCTCCATCGAGTCGATGGGGGGAATGGCCTCGCACAGCCGCTCGATCGGACGCGACCGCTACCTGGCGACGCAGCTCCCGATGCTCTGGACCTACATGCGGCTGTTCGTGTGGCCGGCCGGCCTTCATCTCGATTACGCCGACGATGTGCTCCACCACCTGGGCGATGGGCGGGTATTGCTGGCGCTCGCCGGCCACGCGCTCGTGATCGGGCTCGCGGCCTGGTCATGGCGGCGCGGTCGTCCGCTCGTCGCCTTCGGCCTGCTCTTCATGTACGTGGCCCATGCCGTGGAATCGGGGATCATTCCGATCCCCGAACTGGCCTTCGAGCATCGCACGTACTTGCCGAATCTCGGGCTCTGCCTGGCCGCGGCATGGCTCCTCACCGCCGAGGCGCAGCGCCTGCTCCGGAGCCCGCGACTCGCCCTGGCGCTCGCGGGGGTCATCGTTCTCGCGCTCGGCATCGCGACCTGGCGCCGCAATGAGATGTGGCGCGATCCCGTCCTGTTCTGGCGCGACAACGTGCGGCTCGCGCCGACGAAGGCGCGCGCATGGGGAAACCTGGGGCGCAGTCTGGTGCTCGCGGACCAGCCGGCGGAGGCGATCGAAGCGCTCGAGCGATCGCTCGAGCTGCGCCCGGCGACGAGCGAACAGGATCCCGGCCGCACGATCGACGTCATCAATCTCGTGGTCGCGCTCCAGGCGCTCGGGCGTCACGACGAAGCCCTGGCCTGGATCGATGGAGCCTTCGATCCATCCGTGCCCGCGCGGCTGCGCGCGACCTTGATGGTGAATCGCGGCAACATCCTGCTTGCGCAGGACCACCTCGGCCAGGCCGAGCGCGCCTTCCGCGAGGCGCTTGCGCTCGAGCCCACGCTGCTTCCGGCGCGCGCCAACCTGGCCAGCACACTGGCGCGCTCGGGACGCGGGGCGGAAGCGGAGTCGCTGTACGGCCAGGTGCTGCAGGTCGACCCCGACGATCGCGCGACGCGCATGAATCTGCTCCAGCTCCGCGCCGCGCGACTGGTGGAGCAAGGCGACGCGCTGCGCGCGAATGGGCGCGCCAGCGCCGCGACTCAGGCCTACCAGGAGGCGCTCGCGGCGATGGAGCAGCTCGCTCGGCTATTCCCGGACGATCCCGTCGCGCAGAAGAACATCGAGCTGGTGCGGAACCGTCTCGAAGCGGCGCGTTGACACGAAGAGGCCTTCCTTAGTCCCGATTTGACCACATCGGTAGCCGTCTCTAGCATCGCCTCCGATCCGCGGCACACAGCTCACCAAGGGGTGACCCATGGACACGAGACGGGTGTGGCGGACCGCACGCATCTTCGCCTTGCTCAGCCTCTCAGGTGCGGACCTCGCCGGCGCGCAGGACAGCAATTACTGGTCGATCGCATACGGAACGCGTTCACAGCTCCTCGGCGGCGTGGTGGTCGGGAGCCCGGGCGACATCAGCGCCACTTACTACAACCCCGGCGCGCTCGCGCTCACGCAGTCCACCGAGCTCTTGCTGGCCGGCAACGCCTACCAGTACCAGAGCGTGAGCGTGGACAACGGATCGGGCCCAGGCCGGAAGCTGGCGTCCTCTTCGATCGCCGCGGTGCCGTCGCTCTTCGCGGGGGAGATCCCGATCCTCGAGAAAAGCCGGCTTGCGTACGCCTTCCTCACTCGCCGCTCGATGGACATGAAGATCGAGAGCCACTCGACGACGGGAGTGGACGGAATCGTGCCGATCGCCAACCCGGTGTTCTCGGCGGCCGAAGTGCAGCTCAAGCAGGACTTCGACGAGGGCTGGTACGGCATGACGTGGGCGCGGCCTCTGTCCCCGACGCTCGGCTTTGGAATCTCGCCATTTCTCATGGTGCGCAGCCAGCACACGACCGCCGCGCTGCTCACCGAAGGTCGGGACGCGTCGGATCAGGCCGCGATCCTCAACCAGAGACGCGAGTACGACTACATGCACTGGAGCCTGCTGGCCCGTATCGGGCTCAGCGGCATGCGGGACTCGCTGACCTACGGGATCACGCTGACCACGCCGAACCTGGGCGTCACCGGCAGCGGCAACACGTCGTACAACACGACGCTCATCGATCAGACCGGAACCATCGGCAACATCGTCGGCGCCGACTATCAAGAGAAGCTGAAGGCGACCTACCGGACGCCTTTCGGCGCCGCCGCCGGGGCATCGTACGGATTTGGCGCGACGCGCCTGCATGCCACGGTCGACTGGTACGCCGAGGTCCCGCGCTACACCGTGCTCGAGACGCCGGAGTTCACGGTGCGAACGCCGAGCGGGGATTCCACGGTCAAGGTCGTGATCTCGGACGAGCTGCGCGACGTGCTCAACTGGGGCGTGGGATTCGAGCACCGCTTCAGTGAGACGGTGGTGGGCTTCGCCAGCTATCACTCCGATCGGAGCGCCCGGGTCGAAGGCGCACCGCCGAGCGCCTCGGTGACGCGCTGGAATCTCAATCACCTCGCCGCCGGCGCCACCTGGCACGTGTGGCGTTCGGACCTGGCGCTCGGCATCTCGACCGCCTTCGGAAGCCAGGAGACGCCGCCGCTGCCGCCATCGCCGGACGGCGGGGTCGCGCCGGGCATCCTGCAGACCCACGAGACGCTGATCACGGTGATCCTGGGCTGGAAGATCTCGTTCTGAGTCGCGCCGGCTATCGCGGGTAGGGGTAGCCCTTCGCCAGCGCTTCCTCGAGTCCGGCGTCGTGGCGGTAGATGTCGTCGAAGAAACCCACGAGGCCGTCGGGGAAGGCCACCGCGGTCACGTAGTAGATGACGACCGGCAGCGGACGGGTGAGGTTCACGCGTCGCGAGTTCTTGCCCTCGTCCATCGCGGTCCGGACTTCTTTCATCGGCCACTTCTTCGGATCGCGCAGCACCCACACCGCCATCTTCGCCGGGTCCTCGAGCCGGATGCAGCCGTGGCTGAAGTCGCGCCGGCTCCGCGAGAACAGCTGCGTGGCGGGCGTGCCGTGCATGTAGACGTTGTCGTCGTTCGGGAAGATGAACTTCGCCAGCCCCAGCGAGTTCTTGGGTCCGGGGCGCTCGCGAATGCCCAGCTCGCCGCGCGAGACCCGCGCCAGGTTCGCGGGCGTCGTGGGCAGCGCCGGGCCGGTGTCGCCCGATCCACTGTAGATCTCCATCGAGTTCTTCTTCAGGTACCCGGAGTTGCGGCGCACCGCCGGCAGGATCTCGTTGCGCAGAATGTTGCGCGTGATCACCCAGTACGGCCGAAACACCAGGTACCTCATGTCGCGCTCGAAGATCGGCGTTCGCCGCCCGACCTGATCCTTGCCCACCACCACATTCATGGTCATGTCGGGAACTCCCGTACCTCGCAGCGTGTCGAAGGCGTAGAGCTGGAAGGAGGGCACGTTGACGATCACGAATGGCCCGCGGTCGAAGGCCGGCAGCCAGCGAATGCGCTCCATGGCCAGCTCGAGCTGTCGCACGCGCCGTGAGTACGGCACGTTGATCGAAGTCACGGTGGCGGGGCCCAGGATGCCGTCGGGATCCAAGCCCCGGCGCTCCTGGAATCGCTTGATGGCCTCGGCCGTGCCATCGTCATAGCGTGTGCTGTCCGCGCCGCGCGACCAGCGCGTGTCGTAGGCGGGCAGGTAGCCGATCGCCGCGAGCCTTCGGCGCAGCGCGGTGGCGCCTTCGAAGGTGTCCCCGGGACGCAGGGGCTCCAGCGGAATCGGAACCGGCGGGAGGTCGGTTCTCGAGGCCAGCGCGCGATAGCGGGCGAGCGCGCTCTTGAGATTCCGGTACTGCAGGAATCTGGGCTCCAGGTCGCGGACCACGTCCTGGACGTGTCCGTGATCGGCAATCCATCGCACGATGCGCGCCCGGTCGAGCCGCTTGGCATCGACGTTGATGCCGACGGAGATGTTCTTGGGATCGACCCGTCCCAGACTGATGTCCGTGAGGTGGCGCGCCAGCCCGATCGAGAGCGCCAGGTCGAACCAGGCGACGTCGCGAGCCGAAGGGGTTCGAGTGTCCTCGAGCTCACGAGCCCGCTGCTGGAGCGCGCTCGCGTCGTAGTCTTCCGGTTGGACGCCGCGTTCCTTGGCGTTCCCGAGCACAGAGGTCGCCGCGCGCGCCGGTCCCGTGGGCCGTCCGCCGTCGGTCCAGATCGGGCGCCACTCTGCGCGCGCGTAGAGCGTCTCGAGCTCGGCTCGAAAGTATTGGAATCGGGGCCAGCGAATGCCTGGGAGCACGCCGCGTTGGGCGATGTCCCGAAGGATCGTCGCGACACTGTCGTCGTGTGCCGTGGAAAGAGCCGCGCTATGGGCGGTGCTCCACGCCATCAGCATCGACGCGGTCATCGCCGCGATGATCGAACAGAATCGCGCGTTCACGCGCTGGGGAGGCGTGCGGTCCATGGGGGCTTCGAGGAGAGTCTAGTCCTCGACGATCACCGGGTCGTCCTGCTCCGACAGCTGCTTGCCCTCGACCTCGATCTGGTGCCCCGAGCGCGTGGCCTTGGTCTCGAGATAGAAGCGATTCCACTCGTTGGCCGGAATCACGTGAGGGATCCGCCCACGGACCTCGATGCCGAGCTTCGACAGTTCGTTGATCTTCTTGGGATTGTTGGTCATCAGACGGATCGAGCCGATGTTGAGGCTGGCCAGCATGTGAGCTGCCACCTCGTAGTCCCGCTCGTCGTCGCGGAATCCCAGCGCCAGGTTGGCGTCCACGGTGTCGAGCCCTTGGTCCTGCAGAGCGTAGGCCTTGACCTTGTTGACCAGGCCGATGCCCCGGCCCTCCTGACGCATGTAGAGGACGACGCCGCGCTCCATGCCGGAGACCTTCTGCAGCCCGACCATGAGCTGGTCGCGGCAGTCACAGCGCAGCGACCCCATCACGTCGCCGGTGAGACACTCGGAATGGAGCCGCGTCGGCACGTCTTCGACACCCATCACGTCGCCGTGGACCATGGCCACGTGGTCCTTGCCGTCGCGGTTGTTCCAGAAAGCGATGATCTTGAACTGACCGAACCGCGTGGGCAGCTCGGCGACGGCATCGACTCTCACGCAGATGTGGTGGGGACCCATGCCCTGGCAGTCGTGCTCGCGGTCCCGCTCGACGAGATCCTCGTAGCGGTCGACGCGCGGGAAATTGCCGCAGGGCTGCTTGGCCATGCGGTTCACCTTAGCACGGCAGGGAAGAGGGATAGCCATCGGCCGCCCGGGTCGCCCCGAACGGCCGATGCCGCTTCTATTCCGCTTCGATGATGTTACCGACCGCCGTGGCTCGCATGGCCTCCCATGCGGGAGATCCTGCGGTGCTCATCAGGATCCAGGGCGGCGAATCCCCGGCGCGAGCGCCCACGGCCACCTCGATCGTCGTCATCGTCGTCGTAGCGCAAGCTGCGTGAGCGGCTGCCACGCGAGCGGCTCCGGTCATCGTCCTCGTCATCGTCACGATAGGAGCGGCCCCAGCGGGCCTCCGCGCCCATCCGCGCGACCTCGCGACGATCTTCGGGATCCCAGCTCGCGAATCCACCGCTCGCCCTTCCGCCCATGCTCGCGATTTCCCGCCGCTCCTCGGGATCCATCGCGGCGAAGCCACGCCGCGACGTGCCGCGACGGCTGCTGCGGTAATCGTCATCGTCGTCGTCCTGCCATCTCGAACCGCTCTGGCCACGAGAGCGGATCCGATAGTCGTCGTCGTCGTCACGATAGGAGCGGCCCCAGCGAGTCTCCGCGCCCATCCGACCGGCCTCGCTGGGATCCATTCCCCCGAACCACCGACGGGAAGTCCCACGCCGGCCGTACCGATCGTCATCATCGTCGTCGTCACGGAAGCGGCCGCGCGACCAGCTGGAGCGGCTTTCGTACTCGTCGTCGTCACGATAGGAACGACCCCATCTCGCCTCGGCGCCCACCCGGCCGGCCTCGCTGGGGTCCATGCCTCCGAAGAACTGTCGCGAGGACCCGCGGCCACGGGTGCCCGAGCGCTCGTAATCCTCGTCGTCGTCGCGGTAACGGCCACGTGACCAATTGGTGCGGACTTCGTAGTCATGGTCGTCACGGTAGCCACGTCGCGAGCGGGTGTCGTCATCCGAAATGAAGCGTCCGTACTCATCTCTGCGTGCCATCAGTACACCTCCAAAACCTCTCAGCGAGACATCCTGCAGTTCGTGTTGCGTCGGCCTGTACGATCTCACGTCTAACCGCGGCCTCCGCGCGCCCGCGTTCGTTCCCCGAAGCGCGGCTCGAAGTCCTGGTCGTCGTCCGAAATGAATTGGCGCCCGCGGGTCGAGCTTCGCGGACGCTCATCGCGTTCATCGTCGTAACGGTCGCCTCGCGACCGCTCGTAGTCCCGGTTCCTCCAGCCTTCCGACTCGCCGCGGATACGTCCCTCGGCTTGCTGATTGGCGAAGCTCTCGGCGATCCGTGAGAGCTTGCGGTCGGCTTCCTTTTCCTCCCTCAGCGTCTGATCGAGAAGCTCGAGCGCCTCACGCTCTCCGAGCTGCTCGGCCCATGAGCACAGAGTTCCGTAAGACGTGATCTCGTAGTGCTCGACCTTCTGGGCGGCCGCAATCATCATGGCGTCCCGAACGGGACCCGGTCCGGTCTTGTGCAGGACTTCCTTGCCTTCGCTGAGGATGCCCTGCATGCCTTCGCAGACTTCGACCTGAGGCTTGCGTTCGAAGAGCTGGAAGATCCTCTCGAGCCGCACCACCTGGTCTTCCGTCTGCTCGAGGTGGTCCTCGAAGGTCTCGCGCAATCTCCGCGACGTGGCGGATTCGGCGAATTTGGGGAGCGCTTTGACGATCTGGCGCTCCGCGTGAAGCAGGTCGGCGACCTCGGCCAGGAATCCTTCTTCGAGATTCTCGACCATGTGACTCTGGGTACGGCCATTGCTTGGGCGCTTCTGGTGTCCGGTGCTCGATCGTCGGCCGGACGTGTGCTTCCCGCCTCTGGCGCTCTTCTTCTTCGCCATGAGGACCTCCTCGGTTGTATGGGATTCGTGGCGCGGCAATGAAAAGCGGGCCAGGTGGAAGAGCGGCCGACCTTGCAAGCCATGTTCCCCGGAGTCGCGCGACCACGCCCCTCGATTGCGACCGCGCGGGCAGCAGTCATCGCTGCGTCGAGATCCAGCGCATCGCCATGCGCGCGCAGGCACTTTGTAGATTGGCCGGGGAGCGCTTACAGAGTTGGCAGCTTTTGCTCGTGCGCACGGGTCGATCACACGGCCACTCGACAGGGCATGGAAGCAGCCTGAAATGATCGGCGAGAGGAGAACCCCATGAAGATCCAAGGGAAGCGCGATCTTGATCGCGCGTTCGTCGAAGCTCGGGGTCGATGGCGCATGGTCCTGCTGGACTTCAGCGCCGCCCCGATGTGACGACGCGGCTCCGGAAGCCCTCTACTGGGAGGGGGCGCGCGGTACAAGGCCACCCAGAACGATGCGGCCCTGGTCGAGACCGCCCGAACCCTGGCCCTGCGTTTCGCCGGGGCGGCCTGGACCAAGAAAGCCTCGATCTGGGCCCCCGCGTAACGAGAAGATTCTCCTGACGGAAGGGACTCCATTCCGGGAGGGGCGGCCCTCTGGTCCGCCCTCGTTTCATCGGATACGATTGCGGACATCCCCGCACCGACATGGAGGCTCTTGTTGAGCTCCAGCAGCGAGCCACGGCCGTCGAGCGTCTGTCTCGTTCTCGGAAGCTATGTCTTCCTGGGCGGGTTGACGTCGTTTCTTGGCTGGGCCTTGAACCAGCCCGCGCTCACCGACTGGTTCGGCAACGGCATATCGATCCAGCCCAATGCCACGGTCTGCGCGATGGCGGCGGGCGCGTCGCTCGTCCTGCTGACCCTTCGCCTCTCCTGGATCGCTGCGATTGCGGGCGCACTCGCCGGGCTGATCGGCCTCGCCACGATCGTCCAGTACCTCTCCGGGATCGATTTCGGGATCGACGGGGCACTGATGTTCGGCCGCGACTGGGGACAGCAGGGGGTGATCTCGCCGGGCCGGATGGGCCCGCCGGGGTCGTTGTCCTGGACCCTGGCCGGCATCGCCATCGTCTTGGCCGCCACCGGAAGACCCGGGGCGCGCCGCCTCGTCCCCCCGGTCGCCGCCTTCATCTGCGGCCTGTCCAGCCTCTCGCTGATCGGGTACGTCTTCCATGCGGACCCGCTCCACAGCTTGCCTCGTCTCACCGTCATCGCATTCCAGACATCGACCTTCGTCTTGGCCGTGGGTCTCGGCCTGATCGCGGCGATCCCCGAGCATGGGCTGGCGGCCATGCTGAAGCGCGACGACGCCGCCGGCGTCATGGCCCGGCGGGTGGTGGTCCCGATCCTCACCGTTCCACTCCTGCTCGGCTGGATCCGGCTCGTGGGGGAGCAGTCGGGAATGTATGGCCCCGCCTTCGGCACGGCGGCACGGACCCTGGGCGAGATCATCCTGCTGTCCTTGGTCGTGTGGTGGACGATCAACGCGATCGCGCGCCTCGAGGACTCCCGCAAGAAGGATCGGCTTGCGCTCGCGGTGCGCGACCGGCTGCTGGGGGCGGTCACCGAGCATGCGGCCGTCGGGCTCGCCATCGTCGACACCGACGATCGCTACCTCTACTCCAACCGCCAGTACGCCGAGTTCCTCGGGATCTCGGCGCACGACGTGGTCGGGCGCAAGACCGAGGAACTGCTCGACGCCGTGCACGCGACCCAGATCCGGGCGCGGCTCGAGCGGGCTTTCGCGGGAGAGCGTGTCCATTACGAGCTGGCCTTGCCCGGCCGGCACCATCCTCGGCGACCCGATCGTTTCTTCGATGTGATCTACGAGCCGCAGTG
>DASTBI010000039.1 GCA_035712145.1 Candidatus Eisenbacteria bacterium
GTTGGCCAGGAATGCCGAGAACTGACGCTTGGCCTGACGACGCTGATCCATCTGGCCGCCCGTCCCAACCGTCGCGCAGAAGCGGCTGAAGTCCTGCCCCGCGGCCCAGTTGAAGATTCCGACCTTGTCATCGACGCACGAAGTGATCGCCGTCATGGCTGCCAGGTCGAACTTGGTCTGTCCAGTCGGCGCCTGATCACACTGCGCCGCCCAGAAGCCGGCGGTCCGCGGGCAGTTCGCGACGCACGGCGTGGTCGCCAGCGTGTGCGAGCAAGACGCGCTCTCACACTTGGTGGCCAGGTCGGTCACGACCAGCGAGTAGTCGCCGGCGGCGGACACCGTGATGCAACGCGTGTCCGCGGTGAATCCGCCGGGCCCGTTCCATGCGTAGCCGTAGTTGCCGTCCGGCCCGCATAGCTCGACCGACGTGCCTTCGCAGGTCTCGGCCGGACCGGTGATGGAGCACACCGGGTTCGGATTGACCGTCAGCTCATGGCTGCCGTTGGCGGTGCACCCGTTGCCCAGATCGGTGACCACGAGGTTGTAGGTCCCCGCGACCCCGACGTTGATGCACCGGGTGTCGGCGCTGAAGCTGCCGGGTCCGGTCCATGCCCACGAGAAGTTGCCATCCGGCCCGCACAGCTCGGCCGTCTGGCCATCGCACACCGCGTCCTCACCGGTGATCGCGGCGACCGGGCTTCCGGTCACGGTCACGGTGAACTCGCAGGTCGACGAGTTTCCGCAGACATCCGTCCCCGTCATCGTCACCGTCGTGGTGCCGACGCCGAACACCGTGCCCGACGGAGGATCGAACACGATGGCCACCTGGCCGCCGCACGCATCCTCGCCACTGCCGGTGTAGGTGACGGTGTTCTGGCACTCACCCACCGTGATGTTGCCCGGGCAGGTGAGCACGGGAGCGGTGGTGTCGACGATGTGGATCGTCTGGCTGCAGGTCACCGAGAGGTCACAGTTGTCCTTCGCCGTCCAGGTGCGCGTCACGTCCTTGGCGTTGGGGCAGGTCTGTGACGGCGTCTCGACGTCGTTGAAGGTGATCGTCAGCTCGGCGTCGCAGTTGTCCGCGAACTGAGGCGTGCCGAAGCTCGGCGTCGCCGGGCACTCGATCGTCTCGTCCGCGGGGCACGACACCACCGTCGGCGCCGTCGTGTCATGGACCGTCAGCTTCTGGCTCGCCGTCGCCGCGTTGCCGCAGTCGTCGGTCGCCTTCCACGTCCGGTTGATCTCGTAGGTGCACGCCGTCGCCGACGGGCTCGAGTCGAGGATGGTGATCGACTCAGCCAGCAGCTCGATCGGCACGTTGGCATCGCACGCGTCGGAGGCGACCACGTTCTCGGGCGGCGGCGGAATGCTGCTGCACTCCACCGTCGCGTCCGCCGGCACGTTGCTGATCACCGGTGCGGTGGTGTCGACGACGTCGATCGTCTGGCTGGCGGTGGCCTGGTTGCCGCAGGCGTCCGTCGCCGTCCACGTGCGGGTCACCGAGTATTCGGCCGGGCAGTCGCCATTCGTCCGGACGTCCACGTAGTCGAGCGACGCCGCGCCGCAGTTGTCGCTCGCCGTCGGCTCGCTGAACGCCGGCGTGGCCGGGCACTCGATCGTTCCACCGGGACCGACGCCGGCGATCACCGGAAGCGTCGTGTCACTGACGTTGACGGTCTTGCTGCAGGTGCTGGGACAAGCCGTCGCGTCCGCGACCGTCAGGTTCACGGTGTACGAGGTGTTGCATCCCGTGGGAGCCACAATGGTCACACACTGGCCATTGGCCGCTCCCTGGATGGTCGCCCCGGTCACCGACCAGGAGTAGCTCGCGAGCCCTGGAGGCCCGCAGAACTCCTGGGTGGAGCTCGGGCACACCGGGCCATCGGGTCCGGTGATGCTGCAGGTCGGCCCGCCGTTCACGGTGAAGGTGTGCTCGCAGGTGATGCCGCCGTCGGCACCGGTCACCGTCACCTTGAGCGAGTAATAGCCGGCGGTGTTGCCGGCGTTGACGTCGACACAGGCGCCATTGGTGGCGCCCACGAACGAGGCTCCCGACGTATTGGCGGTGAACTCCCAGGCGTACGTCTTGGTCCCGCCAATGTTCGTGGTCACGCAATACTGGTTGGTCGTGCCCACGCAAGGCGTCGGCCCTGCGATCTCACAGCTGAAGACGGCATCGGCCTTGAGCGAGCGGTCCTGATTGCCGCCCTGGCCGTCCAGCGAGACGTTCCGCATGTGGTAGGGGGAACCGCCCGGGTGCGCCAGGCCATTCCACTCCTCCACCACCCCGATGTGTCCGCCCCAGGCAATGACCACCGTGGGCGCAGTCGAAGTGAAGGTGATCTTCATCTCGCTCTGCGCATGCGCGAGGTTGAGCGGATCCTGCGAGGTGTAGACGGCACCCGTGATGGTGCCGTTCCAGATCGTCAGCACCCGCTCGTTGGCAGGCAGCGCGTTGAAGCTGCTTGCCGGCATCCCGGCCACCGGCGTCCCCGCCGTGCTGGGAGGATCGATCGCGTACGTCGATGGCGCGCCGAAGCCCCCGCCCAGGCCGAGCAGTGGATCGACCGTTTCCGCGCTGTGCGCGGGGACGAACTGGTTATGCGGCTGCAACCGCTGGTAATGCGTCAGGTAGTCGAGGGCGGCGAGGTTCCCGTCCTTCGTGTCCCAACCGATGATCAGCTCGTGAGACCCGTTGGTCAGGTTCGTCATGACCATTCGGTAAGGGATCGAGTTTCCCTCGACGAAGTGTGAGTTCTCCGGGTTCAGGTTGCCGTTCACCCAGTCGACCGGATTGGTGGGGTTATCCGCCTCCTCGTTCCCACCTTGATCCAGGTTGGCGGCGGCATTGGCGAAGATCGTCGTCGCCGAACCGCTGGCCGTCCCGGTGGCGGTGAGCGTCACCTCCTGGCCGACCTGCTCCGCTTCCGCCGTGTACTGCGAGTTGGTGAACTCGCCGTTGGCGTCCGCGGTGGCCTGGAGCGTCGACGCATCGCCCGGTGTCACGGCGAGCGAGACCGATTCGCCGGATCGCCATCCTTGGCCGTGGATGACGACCCTTTCGCCGGGTACGTACACGGCCTTGTGGGTCGACACGCTCGCGGCGAACGCGGCGACCGGAAGTGCAATACAACAACAACAAGCGATCAGCAGCGTCGACAACCATCCGCTGACCCTAATGCGGGGCCTCATGAGCGACCTCCCTCTCGTGCTCGAGATGGGTGAACGGTGAACTGAGAGGCTCACCGAATGCTGCGGTGACGTGAACCGTTCGAGATCTTCCGCGTCGCGGTCGATCTCCCCAGCCGCGCGAGCGCTCCATGACGCACCCGTTGCGAACCGGTGGGCAGAGAATCAGGAACTTGGTGTGAGACGACTGAGGCTTCCGTGGCGGCCTTCCCTCAAAACGTCGCGAGGAATTGAATGTGCGCTGCGGTGCTCTCACGAGGGGGGGTGTGAGAACGCGGCTCCTGCTCCGTCACTAGGGGGACGACAAGCTGCGGGTGTTCGACGAAGCGACCGACGCGTCGCGCTGGGGGCGTGAAGTGACGGCCTTTTCTTCTAACCGAGGCAAGTTACCCGGTTGACCCGGGCCTGACAAGGGAATTGTCAACGAGACCCGGGACGGCCTCCACTCGGGGAGCCTGCGGCGAGGGGGACCGCTCTGGCGAGAGCCTGCTGGAGGTCGGCCCACAGGTCCTCGACGTCCTCGATCCCGATCGAGAGCCGGATCAGACCCTCCGGAATCCCGGCGCGCGCCCGGCCTTCCGGACCGAGCTGGATGTGGGAAGTGTGCGCCGGCAGGGAGGCCAGCGAATCCACGCTCCCCAGGCTGGGCGCGTGGGTGATCAGGCCGAGGGCTCCCATGGTCGCTGTCGCCGCCTCGGCTCCGCCGGCCAGATCGATCGCCAGCACCGGCCCGAATCCCATCTCCATCTGGCGCTTCGCGATGTCGTGTCCTGGATGAGGGGCGAGGCCGGGATAGAAGACGGTGCGGACCGCCGGATGACCGGCGAGCCGACGAGCGAGCTCGAGCGCATTGGCGTTCGCGGCCTGGACCCGCAGGGCCAGGGTCTTGAGGCTTCGCTCGATCTGCCACGCCACGCCGGGGTCGGGAACGGCGCCGAAGATCTTCCGCGTCCTCCAGATCGGCTCCATCGTCTTCTTCGGTCCGAGCGCGACTCCCGCCAGCAGATCGCTGTGACCTCCGATCGACTTGGTGGCGCTGTACAGCACCAGATCGGCGCCGTGCCGGAACGGCCGCTGGCCAAAGGGCGAGGCGAAAGTGTTGTCCACCGTGAGGCGCGCCTCGTGCCGGTGGGCCAGATCGGCGGCGCGCTCGAGGTCCACGATCATCAAGGTCGGATTGGTCGGGGACTCGACGTGGAAGATCCGGGTGCGGGGTTGGAAGGCCGTATCCCACTCTTCAGGCTTGCGGGCATCGACGAGCGACACGCTCCACCCGAATCGCCTGGCGCCCCATGACAGCAAGTCGTGCGTCCCGCCGTAACACTGATGGAGTGCGATGACGTGGTCGCCGGCCTCCAAATGGGTGAGGAAGACGGCGGCGATGGCGGCCATGCCCGAGGAGAACAGGAGGCCCATCTCGGCGCCTTCGAGACCGGCCAGCCGCTCCTCGACCGCGCGCAGCGTCGGATGTCCGTGGCGCTGGTAGAAGGCCCCCGCCGGACCCTTGGATTGCTCGGCGTTCATCGCGTCGAGGGAGTCGAAGCCGAAGGTCACCGAGTGGACGATGGGCGTGCTGGCGGGACCCGTCTGGCGCTTCTTCTCCCCGTGGACGGCGCGGGTTCGCACGCCTTGCGCGGGCGGCGGGCCTTTGCGTGAGCGGTCGGGCACGAATCCTCCTGTCGTCGGTGGCGACGTCGGCCACGGTGGGCTAGATTGCAGATCGGTGTCAACCCTCGCCTCCGCCCCTGCTCGAGGCGCCGTCGATCCTGCCTCGATTCACCGGCTGCTGATCGTGCGCCCTCGCTTCATCGGCGACATCTGCCTCACGCTCCCCACGCTCGACGCGGTCCGCCGCGCCTGCCCCTCGGCGCGCATCGGCTACCTGGTCGAAGAGGCGTGCGCCCCTCTGCTGAGCTCCGACCCGCGGATCGACGATCTGATCGTGAGCCGGAGACATGGAGGGGCCTGGGATGTCGTGGCGGCGATCCACCGCTTGCGTCCGCAGCTGGTGCTCGATCTGTTCTGCAACCCGCGCACCGCGATCTGGACCGCGCTCTCGGGCGCCACGATTCGGGTGGGTTACCCCGGCAAAGGGTGGCGCTCGGCCGCGTACACCCATCACGTGCGCCCGCGTGTGCTTTCCGCCGTCGATTTCCATCTCGCGTCCGTCGCGCGTCTGGGCTGGCCGGCCGAGACCGCAGCGCCCAGGCTCCATCTGGAAGAGTCCGCCCGCGTAGAGGCGCGGCAGGCTCTGGCGGCGCTCGGAATCCCCGCGGCGTCATCCGCGCTGGGTCTCCACCCTGGGGCGCGCTGGCCGACGCGTCGCTGGGACCCCCGGCGCTTCGCGGCGCTGGGTCGCCGCTTTCTCGACCAGCAGCCGGCGGGAGTGGTTTTGGTCACCGGGACGGCCGAGGAAAGCCCCCTGGTGGAACAGGTGCGCGAAGAGCTTCCGCGCGGGCGGGCGTTCTCGATCGTGGGCTGGCCGCTCGCGCGCTTCGTCGCCATGCAGTCCCTGTGCGCGGCGTTCGTCTGCGGCGATACCGGGCCGGTTCACACCGCCGCGTCCGCCGGGGTCCCGACCCTGGGGCTCATGTCGCGCAATCGGCCGGCGATGTTCTTTCCGTACCGGGAGTCCGACGGACACCGCGCCTTCTATGTCCGCGCCGAGTGCAGCCCTTGCCACCGGGACGTCTGCCCGGACCTGCGGTGCCTCGACCGCCTGACGGTCGAAGCGGCCTGGGCCCTCCTATCGGGTATGCTGGCCAGGCGCTGAGCCTTCTTCGCCGGGAACCACGGATATGGCCGAACCCATCATCACCTTCCTCTCCGATTTCGGCTCGAGCGACTGGTTCGTGGCGGTGGTGCACGGCGTCCTCCACACCATCCACCCCACCGCGCACGTCGTCGATCTCTCACACGCGGTGCCGCCGGGGATGGTGGCGCGCGCGGCGTTCGTCCTCGAGGCCGCGGCGCCCGACTTCCCCCCGGGCACCGTGCATCTCGTGGTCGTCGATCCAGGAGTCGGCACGACGCGAAGGGCGCTCGGTGTGAGCGCCCGGGGGCAGCACTTCGTGGGTCCGGACAACGGCGTCCTGGAGTGGGCGCTGGCCGACCCCGACGCGAAGGCGCACGAGCTCAACGTGAACCGCTTCTTCCGGCAACCGGTGAGCCGCACCTTTCACGGACGCGACGTGTTCGCCCCGGTGGCGGCCCATCTGGCCGCGGGCGTTCCGCTGGAGCAGATGGGACCCCGGGCAGACGCCCCGGTGAGGCTTTCATCCAACGGCCCGACCCATCGCGCGGGCGAGATCGTTGGCCATGTGGTGTTCGTCGATCGCTTCGGCAACCTGCTCACCAACGTCACCGAGCAGGACATGAGCGACGGTTTTCCGACGGTGCCCCAGAACCGCATCCACGTGCTGGCCCTGGGCCGGGTGATCCGCGGACTCTCACGCTCCTATGGAGAGGCCCCGGTCGGAACCATCCTCGCGCTGATCGGGTCGAGCGGACGCCTGGAGATCGCCCAGGTCGGCGGAGATGCCTCGGAGCGTCTGGGCCTCGGCGAGGGCGACCAGGTGAGGGTCCGCGCCGGCTGAAATGAAAACGTGGGTGGCGCCAGCGCCACCCACGTCTCCCAAGCTCTCTTCTCTTACGGTCGGTTCTTCGACCCTCCGCCGACGCCAGCGGTCGCCGGGGTCTTGCGATTCCCGGGCTTCACGGCCTTGTCGCCGCTCGGGTCCAGGTTGCCGGCGAGCAGCTTGGAGGCCTGCGGGAAGAGCTCGAGCGCCGCGTTCAGCTGCGGGTCGTCCTCGATCAGGATCTTGTAGCGCTCCAGCGAGCCGAATGTGGCGCTCGCCAGCTCCGCGCGGATCTGCTGGAGCATGAACGGCCGACTCTTGACCCACACCGAGTCCACCGCGACCTTGCGGTTGTCCATGATCTTCCGCAGCTGCGCCCATTGGGCGTCCGTCAGCTTGAAGTTCTTGCCGAACGACTCGGCCGTCCACTTGGTGTTCCTGTTCTGGGCGAGATATCCGGTCGCCCACTCGAAGAACACGCGCTTCTGGATCATGTCGGCCTCGACTCGCGTCAGGTTCTCGCGATCCGAGATGACGTTGTCCGGAAGGATGCCGCCGCCGCCGTAGACCTGCCGGCCAGCCGCCGTCTTGAACTTCGGGCGGGCCGCCAGCTCGGAATCGCTCGGGGCGTCCTCGCGGTAGGCCTCGAGCGCGTACTCGCTCTGGTCCGCCGCCTTGCTGAAGTCGCGCTGAATGAGCCGGCCACTCGGCGTGTAGTACTTGGCGATCGTGAGCAGAAGCTTCGACCCGTCGTTCAGGTTGAGCTGGTTCTGCACCAGTCCCTTGCCGAACGAGTTGGTGCCGGCGACCAGTCCGCGATCCAGGTCCTGAACCGCGCCCGCCACGATCTCGGAGGCCGAGGCGCTGCCGTGATCGATCAGCACCACCAGCGGACCGGCCATCTGCTTCTGGCGGTCGGTGGTGTAGTAGTCGGCGTTGGCCGACGCGATCCGGCCGCGCGTGTAGACCACCTTCTTGTTCTCGGGAATGAGCTGGTCGAGCACGTCGACCGCCTGCGACAGCAGCCCGCCCGAGTTGGCGCGCAGGTCGAGCAGCAGCGACTTCATGCCCTGCGCGCGCAGCTTGCCGAGCGCCGTCTCGAGCTCGTCGCCCGTGGTCTGCGAGAAGCGGATCACGCGCACGTAGCCGACGCCGGGGCGAACCATGTACGCGTAAGGGATGCTCTCGATCGGGATCTTGGCCCGGTCGATGTTGTAGCGGTGGACCTCCTCGCCTTCACGCTCGATGGCGATCTGGACCTGGCTCCCCGACGGGCCGCGCAGCGCCTTGAAGACGTCCTCGTTCGTGACCGTCTTGGGCACCGGCTTGCCGTCGATCTCGACGATCCGGTCGCCGGCGCGAATTCCAAGGCGGAACGAGGGCGTGCCCTCGAGCGGCGAGATCACGGTGATGACCCCGTCGCGTATCTCGAATTGGATTCCTATCCCCGAATAGTCGCCTCGGAACTCCTCGTCCATTCGCTGAGCGCGCTGCGGCGGCAGGAAGACCGTATGAGGATCGAGCGTCTTGAGCATCCCGTCGATCGCACCCTGGATCAGCTTCTGATTTTCCGGTGGCTCGACATAGTGGTTCTGCACCAGGTAGAGCACCTGGGTGAACAGGTCGAGCTGGCTCCGCAGGTCGTCGGTGGCCATGAGGCCCCGGGCCAGACCGAAGCCGAGCAGCAGAGACAGCGCCATGGCCGCCAGGAAGGGGCCAACCGATTTTCGACGTGCAGGCATGTTGGAAGTCCGATCCATGATGTTCATCGCGTGAAGCTGCGAGCGCTCAGACGCCCCAGCCGATCCGCGGCCGCGTCGAGTGTCTCGCGACGCCGCGCAAAGTGAAAGCGGAGGCGCTGGCGGCCGGCCGCGGGATCGGAATAGAAGCTCGACCCGGGAACCGCGGCCACCCCGCCGTCTTCGACAAGGTACCGTGCAAACGTTACGTCATCCGAGAAGCCGAACGCGCTGATGTCCGTCATCACGTAGTACGCCCCTCGCGGCACAAACGTCCTGAACCCGGCGGCTTGGAGGGCGGGGAGCAGAACGTCCCTGCGCTCCTCGTACGCCTGGGCCAGGCCCACGTAGTACGAATCAGGCAAGGACAAAGCCATTGCCGCCGCCTCCTGAAGGGGGGCCGGGGCGCCAACCGTCAGGAAGTCGTGAACTTTTCGGATGGCGGACGTGATCGGGGGTGGCGCCAGGCAGTAGCCAATCCGCCACCCGGTCACTCCATAGGTCTTGGAAACCCCGCTGATCGTCACCGTCCGCTCCTTCATCCCCTCGAGCCCGGCCAGGCTCACGTGCTTCGCATCTCCATAGAGGATGTGCTCGTAGATCTCGTCGGTCACCGCCACCACGTCCCACTTGCGGCAGAGCGCCGCGACCAGGTCGAGCTCATCCCGACTGAACACCTTTCCGGTGGGGTTGTTGGGTGTATTGATGACGATCGCCTTCGTGCGGTTGCCGAACGCAGCCGCCAGCTCGTCGGGATCGAAGCTCCAGTCGGGCTCCCTGAGCCGGACGAACCGCGGCGTTGCGCCGCAAAGGATCGCGTCGGGCCCGTAATTCTCGTAGAAGGGCTCGAAAACGATGACCTCTTCGCCGGGATTCACGAGGGCGAGCAGCGTCGCGACCATGCTTTCGGTGGAGCCGCAGCATACCGTCATCTCGGTCTCGGGATCGAACCTCAGGCCGGTAAAATGCTCGGTCTTGGCCCCGATCGCGTCCCGCAGGCTCTTGGCGCCCCAGGTGATGGCGTACTGGTTGACGTCTTCCTGTACGGCTCGGGACGCCGCGTCCTTGATGGCCGGCAAGGCAGGGAAGTCGGGAAAGCCCTGAGCCAAATTCACGCCTTGGTGACGTTGGCAGAGCCGCGTCATCTCGCGGATGACCGACTCCGTGAAGCGCGTGCTGCGCTCGCTGACCATGGGGCTCATGAGGGCGCCTAGTTTAGCGGCTCTCCCCCGGCGGCCCAACGGGCGAAATGCACTTCAGCCGTTTGACTTCGAGGCATCGCTCGGAAACCATGCGGCTCATGGACGGCCAGCGCGGCATCGCGCGGCGCATGGTGGTCGGCCTGCCGGCCGAGGGACTGTCGCGCGTCTGGGAAAAGGATTTCGCCGCCTACGCGCCCGCCGGCGTCATCCTCTTCCGCCGGGACTTCCCGGATCTCGAATCCCTGCGCACTCTCACCCAGCGGCTGCGCGAGCTGGCCCGACCGCGCCGGATCTTCATCGCGGTGGACGAAGAGGGCGGCTTCGTCTCGCAGCTCGCCGGACTGCTCGTCGTCCCGCCCAACGCGGCGCTGCTGGCGCGCGGCGCCGAGGGCGATGACCTGGAATGGACGGCGCGCGTCACCGGCGAGCGCCTTCGCGCCCTGGGGATCGACTGGGTGTACGCGCCGGTCGCCGACATCCATTCACAGCCGGCGAATCCGGTGATCGGGCCGCGCGCGTTCGGGACCGACGAGGGCTCGGTGTCGCGCGCCGTCGCCTCGATGCTCGCGGGCTATCGCGCGGCCGGCATCGCGTCGTGTCTCAAACACTTTCCGGGGCATGGCGACACCGTGCTCGACTCGCACCACGCACTCCCGCGCTGCGACGCGGACATGGGCCGGCTCGAAGCGCGCGAGCTCGCGCCGTTCCGTGCCCACCTCGATGCGCCGGCGATCATGACGGCCCATGTCGTCTACCCGGCGCTCGATCCCGGGCAGCCCGCGACATTTTCGTCCGCGGTGGTCGAGGGACTCCTGCGGCGGCGGCTCGGCTATCGCGGGCTGGTCACCACCGACGCGCTCGAGATGAGGGGCGCGACACAGGCCGGCGGTGCGGCGGAAGTGGGGCGCCGGGCGCTCGACGCCGGATGTGATCTCCTGCTCTACGCGTTTCATCACGAGGATGTGCGACGCGCCCGCTACGAGCTCGGCAAGCAGCTCGTGGACGGAGCCCTCGATCACGCCCGCTTCGACGATGCTCGGCCGCGGCTCGCCGAATTCGACCGGCGGCATCCCGAGCCCGGTGAGCGCGACATCCTTCGTCCGCTCTCCGAGCTGACGCCGCATGACTGGGAAGCACGGCTCGAGCGGATCGTGGAGCGTGGGCTGATCGTGCGCGGTGAGATCCCCCCCGCGGCGGCCGCCGGCCCATGGCGGATTCGCGAGCCGGAGCTTCCTCACGGATCATCGCTGCGGGACGAGCTCGCCACGCACGGCATTCGCGCAAACGGCGAATCACCGTCGCTCGAGGTGGTCGCGGTGATGAGCCGGAAGCCGCTCGAGGACGCCGAGATCGAGCGCCTGCGCGCCACGGCGCGCGCGACTTCGACCGCGCTGATCGGGCTTCAGAACGACGCGTTCCTCGATCTCGTTCCTGAAGCCGCACTTCGCATCTCGGCCTCCGACGCCACGCCGCTCACCCGGCGCGTCGTGGCGCGCGCGCTGGCTTCGGCCGCGCGCGCCACCACTCGCGCCTAGGACGAAGACTCAGTACGAGAAGTGGAACTGCAGATAGCCCTGCGTCTCGTCGTACGGGCCGTCCTGCTGTGAGATCTGCCGCACCGTCGCCCGCAGCTCCGCGAACGGCACCGGCACCCACTCGGTCTCGAAGGCGTAGCGCTCGTAGACAAGGTCCTCGGCGAAGAGCGCGCCGTCGCCGACGCCCAGGTTCATGCGATCGTATCGGGCTCGGACGTTGATCCATCGGGCGGGGGTCCAGTCGAGCTCGGCGAAGCCTGCGTGGAGGTTGTTCTTGGTGTCGCCTACATACTCGTCCGTTCCGGCATCGATCTCGAGCAGCGCCGAGACCGGCCCGACGCGCCCCATGGCGTACGCGCCCCAGCGAGTCGCCCGGACCGGGCTGACGAAGCCCGCCTTGTCGCGGAAGTCGTCGTAGAACGAGGCTGCCGCCTGGAACGAAGGACTCACGAAGCCGAGCTTCGCCGTCTTGGCCTGAGCCCGCGAGGGAGCAACCGGCGGCGGATTGAAGGGGTGGGTCTCGCCATTGGTGTACGAGGCGCGGGCGAAGAGGCTTCCCTTCTCTCCCCCCAATTCGATGCCCATGTCGGGAGTGCGCGGATCATAGGGCAGGAAGCGCGGGACCAGCCCGGGTGGAGTCAGGAAGTCCAGATAGCCGTTTCGCGTGGCCACGGTGTGATCGTCCATTCGCAAGCCGAACGGCGTACGGAAGCGGCCGGCCTTGAGGTAACTCCCCCACGGGCCTCCCGAGATCATGCCGAAGGCATCCTGGCTCTTGCTGCCCGAGTCGAAGCCGTCGCGCGTGTAGACCATCGTGAGCATCGAGAACGGCTGGAACGCGAGGTGGATCGCGTTCTCCATGTTGTAGAACCCGGCGCGGTCGTTGCCGGAAATCGCGTCGGTGTCGTTGCTGAGCAGCATGAGCCGGTGATCGAGGCCGATGTAGAGCGGGAAGCTGTCGCCGACGCGATTGACCAGGGCCACGTCCGACCACGGCTTGCCCTCTTCAGGCTCGACGCGATGACGGTTCTTCGCGAAGTTGAATCCGAACTCGTTGCGCGGGCCGCCGCCGTTGGGATCGAAGTGGCAGCTCCCGCACGCGAGTCCGGTCTGGGCGCCGAAGAGCGGCACGCCGGCGCCGCGGCGCGCGGTGAACAGCGTGATCAGAGACGCGAGGACGAGGATGAGCGGTGCGGCGTGACGCCAGCGCATGGCAGCCTCCTGGTTGCAGCCCGACGCTACTTTCGGAGGCGTGGCTTGGGCGGGCGACCGAAGCCGCCGCCCCCGGGGGTGGCCACGGTTAGCACCGCCCCGCGCGGCAGGTCAATCTGGAACTTGCCCGGTGCCTCGCGCTCGCCGCCATTCGTGCGCACGCGGTTGATGCCGGGCGATCCGGCTTCGCCTCCGGCACGGCCGTAGGGACCTCGGGTACGCCGCTCGGAGATCACCGTGACCCGCGCCGGAGCTTCGAGCTCGAGCGTTCGCACCACGCCGTCGCCGCCCCGCCAGCGCCCGAGACCGCCGCTGCCGCGCCGGATGCGCGTCTCGACCACGTGCAGCGGATAGCCGTGCTCGAGCGCTTCGACCGGCGTGTTGCGGGTGTTGGTCATGTGCGCCTGCATCGCCGACTCACCGTCCCAGCCCGGACCCGCGCCGTGCCCGCCGGCGAGCGTCTCGTAGTAGGCGAACGGTCCCTGCCGCGCGGGATCGAATCCTCCGATCAGCAGGTTGTTCATGGTGCCGCTGCTCGCCGCCGGCACGCGATCGGGCAGCGCTTTGCCGAGCGCGCCCAGCACGACGTCCACGATGCGCTGCGAGGTCTCGACATTGCCGGCCGCGACCGCCGCCGGCGGGCGTGCATGGACCACCGTGCCAGCCGGCGCGATCACGCGCACCGGACGAAAGGCGCCGTCGTTGACCGGAAGATCGCCGCCGAGCACGCAGCGCAGCGCGTACTGAGTGGCGGCAAAGGTGACCGCTTCGACCGCGTTCACCGATCCCGGCACCTGCGGGCTCGAGCCGGTGAAGTCGACCACCGCGGCCCCGTTCCGGAGCGTCAGGACGGCGCAGATCGGGATCGGTCCGGTTCCCAGTCCGTCATCGTCGAGCGCATCCTCGAAGCGCCACTTGCCGCGTGGCAGCGTGGAGAGCGCCGCCCGCATCACGCGCTCGCCATGCTCGAGCAGACGGGCGGCTTCACGGACCAGCTCGCCGGCGCCGTTCCTCCGCGCCATCTCGATCAGGCGCCGGGCGCCAGTGGTCTGCGCACCGAGCTGCGCCTCGAGATCCGCGCGGCGCTCCTCCGCGGTCCTCACGTTGGCCAGCAGGAGCGCGAGCACGTCGGCCGCCAGGTGGCCGCCGCGCGCCAGGAACACCGGTGGAATGCGGAAGCCCTCTTCGTACACCTCGCGCGCCAGCGGCATGGATCCCGGCGCCGCGCCACCCACGTCGGCATGATGCGCGCGGCTGGCGACGAAGAAGTCTGGCGCGCGCCGCCCGGGCAGGAAGACCGGGGACACCAGCGTCAGATCCGGAAGATGCGTGCCGCCCCGGTACGGATCGTTGAGGAGGATCGCGTCGCCATCAGCGAAAGGTCCGAGCTCGAGCGCCGCCAGCACGGCGCGTGGCATGCTTCCGAGATGGACGGGGATGTGGGCGGCTTGCGCCACCAGGCGCGCCCCGCCGTCGAACACCGCGCACGAGAAATCGAGGCGTTCCTTGATGTTGGGCGAGTAGGCGGCGCGCATGAGCGTCACGCCCATCTCCTCGGCGCACGCGGAGAAGAGCCCGCGGTAGAGCGCGAGCCGGACGGCGGGCGGAAGCGCATGGCGCCTCACGATCGCCTCAGCACCAGCGCGCCGCTCTCGTGCACGCGGCCGGTCCATGACGGCTCCACCCACAGCGTCGCGCCCGACTGGAGGACGATCGCCGGCCCCTTCACCACCGATGAGCGTCCGAGGGTCTCGAAGCGCCATACCGGGACTTCTCGCGCGCGGCCTTGCATCCATGCGCGCGCCCGTCGCTCGGGGACGGGTCGGCCGCGAGAGGCGGACGCGCGGCGGGGCACGTCGGCCACCGGCAGCTCCCCTTCCACCTCGAGCGTCACCACCTCGACGCGAGCGCCCTCGCGCGCGAATCCGTACTGAAGGCGATGCGCGTCGTGAAAGCGACGCTCGAGCCCCGGACCGAAGTCGACCTCGAGCTCGTGCGACTGGCCCACGTAACGGGCCAGCGCCCGCCTCGACATGGAAGGACGCCCGGGCCGATCGAAGGCTTGCATGACCTCGCGCTCGAGCCGGGTCATCGCGCGTTTCAGGGTCGCCGTCTCGGACGCGGAGCAGAGCACGGTCCGGCTTCGGCCATGCCGCTCGGGAGCGGCCAGCGCGCCGAGCGCCGAGAGCATTCCGGCGTTGGCCGGGAACACCACGGCGAGAACGCCGAGCGTCTCCGCGAGCTCGCACGCGTGAAGGCCACCGGCGCCGCCGAAGGCCACCAGCGCGGCGCCGCGCGGATCGTGGCCGCGCTCCACCGACACGCGCCGCAGCGCCGCCTGCATGCGCGCGTTGGCGACCGCGACCACCGCCGCCGCCGCGAGCTCCACGGAGCGCACGCGCAGCCCTGGACGGATCGCGGCGATCGCCTCGCGCGCGAGCGCCGGGTCGACCTCGAGGGACTCGCCGAGCGCGATCTGCGGCAGCCGGCCGAGCACGACGAGCGCGTCGGTCACGGTGGCAGGCCCGCCTCTTCCGTAGCATGCCGGTCCCGGGTCGGCGCCGGCGCTCTGCGGCCCCACCGCCAGCAGGCCGCCGGCGTCGATGGCGGCGATGGAGCCCCCTCCCGCGCCCACGGTGTGCACGTCGAGCAGCGGAAGCAGGATCGGAAAGCCGGCGATCTCGCGGGCGCGGCGGCGCGGCAGCCGGCCTTCGGCGAACGCGACATCGGTCGACGTGCCGCCCACGTCGAGCGTCAGCGCACGCGGGAAACCGGCATCGCGGGCGGCGCGAAACGCCGCCCACAGTCCCGCCGCCGGGCCGGAGAGGAGCTGGCGCACCGGCTCTCGAGCGGCCTCCGGGGCGGGTGTGCCTCCACCGTGGGAAGCGACGATCTCGAGCCGCGGGCCGCAGGTCCGGCGCAGCTCATCGATGTAGCGCGCCACGCGCGGCTGCAGGTAGGCGTTCACCACCGTGGTCGTGAAGCGCTCGAACTCGCGGATCTCCGGACACAACTCCGACGAGACCGATACCGGCACGCCGATGCGGCGCGCGGCCCGGGCCAGGCGCCGCTCGTCCCCGGGTGCTCGGTACGCGTGGAGCAGGCCGATCGCCACCGCTTCGGGTCCGCTGCGGCGCAGCGCGGCGAGCGCGCGGCGCACTTCGGCCTCGCGGAGCGCCCGGCGCGCGCGTCCATCCGGACCGCGGCGCACCGCCACGCCGAGTCGTCTCGCGCGCGGCACGAGCGGCGGCTCGCGACGCGGCGCCAGGGCGTAGAGATCGGGCCGGTCCTGCCGCCCGATCTCGAGCAGGTCTTCGAATCCCTGATTGGTGAGCATCGTGACGCGCGCGCCCTTGCGCTCCAGCAGCGTGTTGGTCGCGACCGTCGAGCCGTGACGCACACGCGTCTGCTGGGTGGCGCCGGCGCGCGCCAGCCCTTCGAGCACGGCGCGCTCCGGAGCCTTCGGGGTCGAAGGCACCTTGAACGCGATGAATCGCCCCGCGACCACCGCGACGAAATCGGTGAACGTCCCGCCGGTGTCGACGCCCACGGCGGCGGCGCGCGACGGCATGGAGCGGCCGTGCTTGGTCACGCGGCTTTCGGGCGCCGGCGCTTGCGCCAGAAGTCGAGTCCCGCTCCCAGCACGATGGCCACGGCGGCCGTGATCAGGATCCAGCTCGGGATCTTGATGGCCTGCCCGACGAAGGCCAGCGCGAAGTAGTAGGGAAGCGCGCCGAGCAGGATGGCCAGGCCGTAGAGCGGCGGCGGATAGCCCACCGCCGCGGCCACCAGCTTGAGCGGCGCGTCAGGAAGCGGCGTGGCCCTCGCCAGCATCAGCGCCAGGAAGGAGGCCGCGGGATACGCGGCCAGGGTCAGGGAGAGCTTCTCCTGCGAAGGAGCGAAGCGCCGCATCCATGGATGCCCGGAGCGCAGCGCCCAGCGCAGCATGAGGAGCTGCAGCACGCTGCCGAGAGCGCTCGAGACACTGCCGGCGAGCGCCACCTGCCAGGCGGGATGGAGATGCCCGTAGTGCAGGAGCAGCGGAGTGGTGAAGAAGGCGAACGTCGCCCCGTCCACGAGCAGCAGCACGCACATCGCCCACAGCGAATCCGCGCTCAATCGAACCCTCCGCTCGAGGCCACCAGGAGGGCGCGCAATCTACCGGAAAGTGAGTCGACTAGGC
>DASTBI010000040.1 GCA_035712145.1 Candidatus Eisenbacteria bacterium
AGCTTCGTCGACGAGACCGTCGTTTCGGGTCTCAACCAGCCCAACGGCATGGCGTTTCTTCCGGACGGCCGGCTGCTGGTGACCGAGCTGACGACCGGCAAGATCCGCATGATCGTGAACGGTCACGTGGCGTCCACCGACCCGATGATCACGGTGGACAGCGTCACGACCGGAGTCGAGCGCGGTCTGCAGGGCATTGCGGTCGATCCTCGCTGGCCGACCTTTCCTTACGTGTATGTCGGCTACACGCACACCGGGAGCCGCATGACCCTGGCCCGCTACACCGCGACCGGGGATCTCACGAGTCCCACGGCCGAGAACCTGACCCTGGGATCCAAGCGCACGCTCATCCACAACCTCCCCGACAACGTCGGCAATCACAACGGCCTCGGTCTGCGCTTCGCGACCGATGGGAAGCTCCTGTTGACCTTGGGTGACGACGACGACCGCTGCCAGGCACATGTGAACGGTTCGCTCAAAGGCAAGCTGTTGCGGCTCGAAGTGACTCGCATCCCCGCAGGCGGCGGCGGGCCCGTGCCGCGGGCGATGCTGATCCCGAGCTCGGGGAATCCGTTCGTAGGCCCCGACTCGAACGCCTCGCTGGTCTATGCGCAGGGCCTGCGCAATCCCTGGCGCTTCACGGTCGACCCCGGCAACGGCGCGATCCTGCTCGGGGACGTGGGCGAGGACACCTACGAAGAGCTGGACGAGATGGTCGCCGGCGGCAACTACGGATGGCCCTTCCGCGAAGGCCCCTTGGTGCGCACGGGAGTGGGCTGCACCGATCCCGGCACGACGAAGATCGCTCCGATCCTGTCCCTCGACCGCAATACCGGCTTCATTGCCGTCATCGCCGGCGCGGTCTACCGGACCGTCATGAACGGGACGTACAACTGGCCTACCTCGTACAACGGCAGCCTCTTCTACGGCGACTTCTACAACGGCAAGCTGCGACGACTGACGAAGTCCGGCTCCACCTGGTCGACTCCTTCGCCCGTCCCCGGCCAGCCCAATTCCTCCGACTGGGCCACCGGCCTTCGCTACATGGTGGACTTCGCGGTCGGCAAGGACGGCAGCCTCTACTACCTGAGGGCGTTCGACGACGCCGGCGCGGCGAACACCGGCATGGTGAAGCGCATTCGTTACTCGGGCACGGTCGACGTGCCCGGCGGTCCGCTCGCCGAGCGCGCGCTCAGCGCCTCGCCCAATCCTTTCCACAACCAGGTCGATCTCAGCTGGCGGCTGGCCAGGCCGAGTGCGGTGGTGATCGAAGTCTTCGACACGAGCGGCAGACGCATCCGTCGCTTCGACGAAAACTCGGCCGCGGGACGAGTGACCTGGGATGGCACCGACGAGCGCGGCGCTCGAGAGCCCGCCGGCGTGTACCTGGCCCGGCTTCGTCACGAGGGTGGAAGTCAGACGGTGCGGATCCTGCTCGTGCGCTGAGCCGAGCTGAGTTCTTCGGCGACTCGAGGGCGGCTTTTCGCCGCGCTCTTCCGCGAGCGTGTGCTACGCTTCCGCGCGTGCGACCGTCGATCCGCCGCGCATGCGCTCGACGCACGATCCTCTGGCTGCTCGCTTCGTGCTCCCTGCCGATTCTCCCGGCAGGCGGGCAGGTTCAGTTGCCGACCCATTTCGTCGACGACACCATCGTCACGGGCCTCGATCAGCCCAACGCGATGGCGTTCCTCCCCGACGGGCGGCTGCTGTTCACCGAGCTCAACTCGGGCAAGATCCGGATGGTGGTGAACGGGCACATCGCCGCCGTCGACCCGCTCGTGGTCGTCGACAGTCTCACGACCGGAGCCGAGCGCGGCCTGCAGGGAATCGCGGTCGACCCTCGCTGGCCGGCCTATCCCTATGTCTACGTCGGCTACACCCACGTGGGGTCCCGTGCCGTGCTGGTCCGCTACACGGCGATGGGAGACATCGCGAATCCCTCCGGCGAGAGTCTCTTCCTTTCGTCCAAACTGACGCTCATCCACGACCTGCCGGACGTCAACGAGCAGCACAATGGGCTTGGCCTCCGGTTCGGGAACGACGGCATGCTGCTCCTGACCACCGGCGATGACGGCTTCCAGTGCGCGGCTCAAACTCCCGGATCACTGCTCGGCAAGCTCTTTCGACTGGACGTCACCCGGATCCCGGCAGGTGGAGGCGGCCCGGTGCCGCGCGCCTTGCTCATTCCGCTTTCAGGCAACCCCTTCGTCGGCCCCGATTCGAACGCCTGCCTGGTGCTGGCCCAGGGGCTTCGGAATCCCTGGCGATTCCACGTCGACGCGATGACCGGCTCCGTCCTGCTGGCCGACGTCGGCGAGGGCCAATACGAGGAGCTCGACGAGATCGTGGCCGGTGGCAATTACGGCTGGCCCTTTCGCGAGGGTCCGGCGACGTTCACGCCGAACGGCTGCACGGAGCCGCCCGGCAGCGTGTTCGACGAGCCAATCTTCTCGATCGGGCACCAGGGCTTCTTCGCGATTCTCACCGCGGGCGTGTATCGGCCGGTATTCGCCGGCACCGCCAACTGGCCATCGATCTACCAGGGCAGTCTCTTCTACGGTGACTACTTCTACAGCCAGCTGCGGCGACTGGTCAGGAATGGCTCCTCATGGATCACCCCCGCGCCGGTCCCGGGCCAGCCGAACGGGTTGGACTGGGCTTTGGGGATTCAGTTCCTGACCGACGTGGCCGTCGGCGTCAAGGACGGCAGCTTGTGGTGGCTCAAGGCAGCCAACGACGCCGGCGCCACCAACACGGGAATGGTCAGGCGCATTCGCTACACCAGCACGCTTGGCGTCCCGGAACCGATGCGCCACGCGCTCCGAGCCTCACCCAATCCCTTCCGGGAGCGCCTCGACCTCGAATGGGCGGTCGCCGAGGCGGAACCCGCCATGCTCGAGATCTTCGACATGGCGGGGCGAAGGCTTCGCCGTGCGCCGGTGGGCGCGGCGCAGGTCGGACACTACGCCTGGGACGGCCGGGACGATCGCGGGACCCGCGTCGGTGCGGGCGTGTATCTGGTGCGGGTGGGTGTCGGGCCCTACACCGAAACCGTGCGCGTGGTGAGAGTGCGCTAGCAACCCTGGCGGGACCGGCTAGGCGACGCCCGAGAATGCCGCGACGATCACCGTGACGTTGTCCCGTCCGCCGCGCTCGAGCGCCAGATCGACCAGCGCCCGGCACGCCAGCTCGCTCTTCGCGTACCGGTGGAGCACCGCCAGGATGTCCTGAGGCCCCGTCATGTCGGTGAGGCCATCCGAGCAAACCAGGATGCGGTCGCCTTCCTCGAGCAGCACGTGATGGAAGTCGCCGACCGGCGTCTCGTCATGGGCGCCCACGGCGCGCGTGAGCACGTGGTGGAGCCGGTGCGTGTCCACTTCCTCTTGCGGGATCATGCCGAGGTCGGCGTACTCCTGGGCCAGCGTGTGATCGTGGGTGATCTTCTCCAGCTCGCCGTTGCGCACCAGATAGGCCTTGGAGTCGCCGACGTGCGTCACGAACAGGTCCCGGCCGACGACGTAAGCGCCGGTGAAGGTGGTCCCCATGCCCGCCATGGCCGGGTCCGACGCGGCGCGCTCGCGCACCGCATCCTGCATCTTCGCCAGGTACTGGCGTGAGCGCTGCTCGATCTCCTTCAGCTCCGTCTCGCGCGTCTCCGGATCGTCCAGCTCGAGCGCCCAGTGCTGCTCGGTCATCACGGCTTCGAGCACCTTGCTGATCGCGGTGTGGCTCGCCACCTCTCCCGCTTCGTGACCGCCCAGGCCATCCGCCACGATCATCACGTGTCCGATGGCTTCGTGACGCTCGGGAAGATCCTCGGCCGGCAGACTGCTGGTCACGCGCTCGAGGAAGCGGCCAATGCGAAACACCGCGAAGGCGTCCTCGTTGCGTTCGCGGACCCTTCCCGGGTCGGTGAGCGCGGCAACTTCCACCCGGAATCGTTTCGCATGGTTCATGCGCCCTCCTGCTTCGCGGGCACGGTCGGTTTGCTGGGAGGAATTGTGCATCGCGGCGGCCCTCGTCGGTAGGAAGCCCTTTCGAAGTGGCCGAATCCTACGCCCGGCGCGGCATGTGAGCAACGTGCGTGCTAGCATGCCGCACCGATGCCGCGCCGTGACCGGATGGGAGCGCACTCGGAAGCCGGATCCGCGGCACCGCTCCCGGTTCCGGCGTTGTGGGTGGCGTTCGTCCTCTCGGGCGCCGCCGGACTGATCTACGAATCGGTCTGGAGCCGATACCTGGGGCTGTTCGTGGGCCACGGCGCCTACGCCCAGGTCATCGTGCTCGTGATCTTCATGGGCGGCATGGCGGCCGGCGCGCTCGCCGTGGCGCGCCTCTCCGGGCGGATCGCTCATCCGCTGCGAGCCTACGCCTGGATCGAGGCGGCGGCCGGCGTCATCGGCCTTCTGTTCCATTCCGCGTTCATCGCGCTCACCGAGCTCGCCTACCGCTCGTGGTTCCCGGCCATCGGCGAATCGTTCACGTTGCAGGCGGTGAAGTGGGGAATTGCCGGACTGCTGATCCTGCCGCAGTCGGTGCTGCTCGGCGCCACCTTCCCGCTGATGACGGCCGGCGTGGTCCGAAGCCGGCCGCAGCAGCCCGGCCGCGTGGTGGCGCTCTTCTACTTCGCCAACAGCCTGGGCGCGGCAGCCGGCGTGCTCGCGGCGGGGTTCTGGCTGGCCGGCGTGGGAGGGTTGCGCGGCACGCTGGTCACCGCGGCGCTGCTCAATCTGCTCGTAGCGGCGGGCGTACTGTGGATCGCGCGGCGCGGCGGCGCGACGCCGATCGCGGCGAGCAAGATCGCCGTGAAACCCGCGGGCGGGCCGACACCTGCCGCACAGATGGGCCATCCGACTCCGCCCGCGATACTCATCGGCGTCAGCTTCGGCACCGCGGCCGCCTCGTTCATCTACGAGATCGCATGGGTGCGGATGCTGTCGCTGGTGCTCGGGAGCGCGACTCACAGCTTCGAGCTGATGCTCTCCGCCTTCATCCTCGGCCTGGCGCTCGGCGCTCTGTGGGTCCACCGGCGCGCCGACCACTTCACCCGCCCACTGGAAGCCCTGGCGGCCACGCAGTGGGCGATGGGCGCGCTCGCGCTGGGGACGCTCCCGCTCTACGCCTGGTCCTTCCAGTGGATGGTGCCGATCGTGCGCGGGCTCCAGGGAGCGCCGAACGGCTACGAGTGGTTCTCGCTCGCACGCTACGGCATCTGCCTGGCGGTGATGCTTCCGGCCACCTTCTGCGCCGGGATCACGCTGCCCTTGATCACCCGCATCCTGATGCGCTCGGGCGGCGAGAAGGCGATCGGCTCGGTGTACGGCGCCAACACGCTCGGCTCGATCCTCGGCGCCGCACTGGCGGCGCTGGCGCTGCTGCCCTGGCTCGGGCTCGAGCGACTCCTCGCGGCCGGCGCGGCGCTCGACATCGCGCTCGGCATCGCGCTGCTCGCCCAGACCGGACCGCGGCCGGCGCTCCGGCGCGCGGCGGTGGCGGCGCTGGGCGGCGTGCTGGTGATCGTGGCCGTGCTGGCCTCGGTGCGCCTCGATCCCCTTCATCTGGTGAGCGGCGTCTACCGCACCGGCGAGCTCATCGGTCCAAAGCAGAGCCGGGTGATCTACTACCAGGATGGTCGCACCGCGACGATCAGCGTGCGCCTCCAGCCCGACGGCTCGCGGACGATCTCCACCAATGGCAAGGCCGATGCCTCGCTCAGCGCGGGGTGGCTCCATCCCGATCCCTCGCGGCCTCGCCAGCCGTTCACCGACGACGAATCGACCCAGATCCTGATCGGCGTCCTGTCGCTCGTCCAAGCACCCCGGGCCAGGACCGCTGCGGTCGTTGGCCTGGGCTCCGGGATGACGTCGCACGTCCTGCTCGGAAGCTCGCGCATGACTCGCGTCGTGACGATCGAGATCGAGCCCAGCATGATCACCGGGGCGAAGCTCTTCCTCCCCGCCAACCGCCGGGTGTTCGACGACCCGCGATCGCGTCTGGTGGTCGACGACGCGCGGTCGTACTTCGCCGCCAGCCGAGAGCCGTTCGACCTGATCGTGTCCGAGCCGTCGAATCCCTGGGTCAGCGGCGTCTCGGGCCTGTTCACCGAGGAGTTCTACCGGCGCGTGAAGGCCTCGCTCACTCCCGATGGGCGGCTCGCCCAGTGGCTCCATCTCTACAGCCTCGACGACGACCTGGTGCTGAGCGTGCTGGCGGCGATCCAGCGTCACTTCGCCGACTTCGAGATCTTCATCGTCTCGAGCACGGACGTCCTGATCGTGGCCGGGGATCGCCTCGACGGCCACGATTGGAGCGTGCTCGAGGAACCGGCCATGGCCGCCGACCTCGCGCCCGCCTTGCCGCTGACCGCCGGCCAGCTGGCCGCCACCTGGGTCGCGGATCGCGAGACCCTCGCTCCTTTGGTCGATCGAGCTCGTTCCAACTCGGACTTCATGCCCATCCTCGATCTCCACGCCGAGCGCGCCCGCTTCCACAACACGGTCGCGAACGGTCTGTTGCGATTGCAGGAGGACGGCCAGAGCCTCGCGGCCGTCCGCGCGCCGCGCGTGACGCCGGCCGAGCTCGGGCCGCTCGAGAGAGTTCAATCGATCGCGCTCGAGCGTGTGCCGCGCCTGAACGCCTTGCTCGAGAACGTGCACCTGCGCGCCGGGCTGGCCGGTCACCGGGTCACGGTGGACTCTGCCGAGGCCGCGCGCCTCTCCGCCGCCGCGCGGCGGCTCGAGGACGTCCTGACGCCGCCCGCCGGAACCGATCCGCACCAGTGGCTCGAGAACGCGATTCAAAGCGAGGAGGATCTGCACCGCGGGAGCATCGGCTGGGTCGACGAGGCTTTCTACGACAGGGTCTTCAGCCTCGCTCGTCAGGGGCCCCGTCCTGCGCTGCAGGCGCTCGAGTGGCTGAGGGCGCTCGAGGCGCACGATTGGCCGCGGGCGGCGGCGTTGACCGACTCGGTGATCATGGCGTCGGCTCGCGCCCCGCGGCCCTGGGTCCACCCCTCGCTCGTGCTGGGCGCAGGAACCACGGCGAAGCTGGCGATGGGAGACCTCGAGGGTGCGAGGCGCGTGTACCGAGCCTGCGCGGTCGGGGAAGATCCTGGCCCTGATCTGCGCACGCGGCTGGTGCACGCGTGGATCACCGACCGGTAGGTCGCGAGCGTGGTAGCATGCCGCCCCGATGGCGCGCCGTGACCCGAAGCCCGCGGATTCGGAAGCCACATCCCCCGCACCGCTCCCACTTCCGGCGTTGCTGGTGGCGTTCGTTCTCTCGGGCGCCGCCGGGCTGATCTACGAATCGGTCTGGAGCCGATACCTGGGGCTGTTCGTGGGCCACGGCGCCTACGCCCAGGTCATCGTGCTCGTGATCTTCATGGGCGGCATGGCGGCCGGCGCGCTCGCCGTGGCGCGGATCTCGGAGAGGATCGCCGATCCGCTGCGACTGTACGCATGGGTGGAGGCCGCCGCGGGCGTGCTGGGCCTGCTCTTCCACCCCGCGTTCGTCGCCCTCACCGAGCTCGCCTACCGCAGCATCTTCCCGGCCTTCGGCGAGTCGTTCGCGCTGCAGGCGGTGAAGTGGGGGATTGCCGGTCTGCTGATCCTGCCGCAGTCGGTGTTGCTCGGCGCCACCTTCCCGCTGATGGCCGCCGGAGTCGCGCGGCGCCGGCGAAAAGAGCCCGGCCGCGTGGTGGCGCTCCTCTATTTCGCCAACAGCCTGGGCGCGGCGGCCGGCGTGCTCCTTGCCGGGTTCTGGCTGGTGAGCATCGGCGGCCTGCGCGGCACGCTCGCGGCGGCGGCCATCCTCAACCTCGTGGTGGCGGGCGGCGTGCTGTGGATCGCGCGGCGCGGCGCGGCCGCGCCGATCGGCGAGGGGGAGGTGCCCGATGCCGCGCCGTCGTCCTTGGCACCTGGACCGACGGAGATGCCACGGAGGATACCGGGAGAGATTGCACGGCGTACTCCGGGTGAAATCGCCGCGAAACCCGCGGGCGGGCCAGCGCCCGTCGCGCGGGGGGACCACGCAGCTCCGCCCGCAGCATGGCTGCCACCGCTCCTCATCGGCGTCAGCTTCGGCACCGCCGTGGCATCGTTCGTCTACGAGATCGCGTGGGTGCGGATGCTCTCGCTGGTGCTGGGGAGCGCCACGCACAGCTTCGAGCTGATGCTTTCGGCCTTCATCCTCGGTCTCGCGCTGGGGGCTCTGTGGCTTCATCGGCGCGCCGATCGCTTCACCCGGCCGCTGGAGGTGCTGGCGGCCGCGCAGTGGGCCATGGGGGCGCTCGCGCTCGGCACGTTGCCGCTCTATGCCTGGTCGTTCCAGTGGATGGCCGCGATCGTCAACGGCCTGGAGCACGCGCCGCGCGGCTACGAGATGTTCTCGCTCGCACGCTACGCCATCTGCCTGGCGGTCATGCTGCCCGCCACGTTCTGCGCCGGCATCACGCTGCCGCTGATCACTCGCATCCTCATGCGCTCGGGCGGGGAGCGCGCGATCGGCGCGGTGTACGGCGCCAACACCATCGGCTCGATCCTCGGCGCCGCGCTCGCCGGGCTGGCGCTGCTGCCGTGGCTCGGGCTCGAGCGCCTGCTGGCCGCCGGCGCCGCGCTCGACATCGGCCTCGGCGTTCTCCTGCTCGCGCTGCCGCGGCCGGAGCGAAACGTGAGACAGGTGGCGTTCGCCGCGCTGGGCGGCCTCCTGGTCATCGTCATGGTGATGGTCACCGTGCGGCTCGATCCGCTGCGGCTGGTGAGCGGCGTGTACGTCACCGGGCGTGTGCCGGCGAAGAGCGAATCGCAGGTGCTCTATTACCACCACGGCCGCACCGCGACCGTGAGCGTGCGCGTCTCCGGCGGATTGCAGACGCTCTCGACCAACGGCAAGGCGGATGCTTCGATCGACATGACGCGCCTCACTGCCGACTCCTCGCAGCGCCGCGCCCCCTTGACCGGAGACGAATCCACGCAGTTCCTCGCCGGCATGGTGTCGCTCGCCTATGCCGCGCAGGCGAAGAGCGCGGCGGTGATCGGCATGGGCTCGGGCATGACCTCGCACGTCCTGCTCGGGAGCCCGCGACTCGAGAAGCTGGTGACGATCGAGATCGAGCCGGACATGATCGAGGGGGCCCGGCTCTTCCTCCCCGCCAACCAGCGGGTCTTCGAGGACCGGCGCTCGAAGTTCGTGATCGACGACGCGCGTTCCTACTTTGCCGCCAGCCGCGAGCGCTTCGACCTGATCGTCAGCGAGCCCTCGAACCCATGGGTGAGCGGTGTGTCGGGCCTGTTCACCGACGAGTTCTATCGGCGCGTGAAGTCGTCGCTCACCGAAGACGGCGTGCTGGCCCAGTGGATCCACCTGTACAGCCTCGACGACGACCTGGTCCTCACCGTGCTGGCCGCGCTCCACCGTAATTTCCGGGATTTTCACGTCCGGATGGTGTCCCGCTCCGACTGCATGGTCCTGGCGACCGACCGTGAAGGCGGCCTCGTCCCGGACTGGAACGTGATCCTGGAGCCGGGGCTCCAGGCCGACCTCGCCCGCACGCCGCCGCTCGCTCCGCGGCGGCTCGACGCGACCTGGGTGGGCGACCGCGCGACGTTCGCGCCGCTGCTCGAACGCACCCGGCCCAACTCCGATTTCATGCCGCTCCTCGATCTCGGAGCCGAGCGCGCGCGCTTCCGCAAGGCGTTCGCCATCGGCATGCTGCGCCTTCATGCCGACCGCCACAGCGTGGCCGCCATTCGCGCTGCCGCGGTGCCCTTGCCCGACATGGGCGATGAGCTGTTCGCGCCGATCCCGCGCTTCGCGGACCTGGCCCAGAACGCGCATTTTCGAAGTGCGCTGGCAAAGAAACCCGCGGTCGTGGATTCCGAGGAAGCGAAGCGTCTGTTCGCCGCGGTCGAGCGCTTCGAGCGGGTGATGGCGCCGGGACGCGCCGATCCCCAGGAGTGGCTCACGAACGCCGTGCTCAGCGAGGAGGACTTCCACCGCGGCTCGATTGGAAGTCCCGATCCCGTCTTCTTCGCCCGGACCCGCGACATCGCGGAACGCGGCCGAGCCCCTCGCCCCGTGCACCTCGTGCTCGACTGGCTGTGGAGCCTGGAGTCGCGCGACTACCGGCGCGCCGCGGTGCTCACCGACTCGCTGCTGATCATTCCGCCGCGCCAGGGCAAGCCGTGGCTCGATCCCGCGCTGTTCCTGGATGGCGGCGCGACCGCGAAGCTGGCGGTCGGCGACACGCTCGGCGCACGGCGCGTGGCGCTGGCAGCCGGCATGGGCGCAGATCCGGGACCGGACCTGCGCGCGCGGTTGATCCACGCCGCGATCACGCGCAAGTAGCGACTCGTTGTAACTTCTTACTCTCCCCGGGGAGAGTTGAACTGTCCTCGAGGACAGTTCACCCGCGCACTTTTGCTTTTCGGACCCCAGCCGAGGTTCTCTTTTTCCCTAACTGCGCCTTTCTTTTTCTTGTAACGGCCTTGCGGCGCGCCGCCATCGCGGCGACGTCCCCTCCCGCCGCCTGGAAGGCCTCCTCGAAGCGCTCCCTGGAAATCACGCCAGGCTCGAGGAAGCCCGCGCGTTTCCACTGATCGCGTGCGGCGGCCGTGAGCCGGTCCAGCTCGGCGAAGAGCTTCTCGTCCGGGCGTTGGAAGTTGAAGCAGGACTTCCCTTGCATGCGAGCTTTCAGCTCGGGCCGCAGCGTGACGAGGAGCTTGGGGTTGTTGTAGAGCGGCATCAGGTGAAACGTGACGGCGCTCTTCTTGGAGAGCACGCCCGCGAACCAGAGGGGCTTCTTGTTGGGGCCGATGGCTCGCGTGACCAGCGTGTACTCGGTGGGCGTATCGGCCTGGACGATCATCCCCGAGCCATGCTTGCTCAGGATCTCGCGCAACGCGGCGAACGCTCCGGGGAAATCAGCGGGCATGGGATGCGCTCCGGGACGCGCGCAGCATAGCGCGCCTACGGCCTGCGGGCCACGTCCCCCAGGATTGCCATGGCGTCGCGCAGCTGATCATCCGACAAGTACGGGGCAGGCCCGAGCCGCAGCAGCTCCCCGCGCGTGTCGGCCCAGACGCCGCGCTCCCGCAAGGCCGCGCCCAGCTCGGCCGCTCTCGGCGCGCGCAGCGCCAGGAACCCCGCCAGACCCCCCAACGGCGCCTCGCGGTCCCGCGTCACCACCGCCGGATCCAGGTCCTGCGCATCGAACTGCGCCGCGAGCAATCCCACCTGGTGCTGGCTGATCTCGCGCAGCAGCGCCGGCGTCAGCGCTTCGGCCTCGAAGAAGTCGAACACTCTGGCGGCGCGGTAGTGGCTGGTCGGATCGTAGGTCGCCCCGCTCCAGCGCGCGGCGCCTTCGCCATAAGGCACTTCGCCGGTCGGCCGCTCCGAAAGCAGCGCGAACTCGGAGAACCAACCGGTCAGCACGGGGCGCAGCCGCTCTCGTCCCGGAGGCACGCGCAGGAAGCAGTTCCCTTCGCCGAGCTGGCAGTACTTGTACCCGCCGCCCACGACGAATGCATCGTCCAGCCCATCGCGCGCCAGATCGAAGGGGACGACGTTCAGATGGTGGTAGGCATCGACCAGCAGCTCCGCGCCGGCCGCGTGGCAGACCCCGAGCGTGGCGGAGAGGTGCGGCACGATGCGCGCGTTCGAGAACAGCACCGAGGACGTCAGGACGGCGGCGGTGCGCCGGTCGACTGCGGCCGCCAGTCGCTCCGCCAGCGACTCGACCGGCGTGGCGCTGACCTTCACCACCTGCAGCGCGCCGATCTCGGCCAGCCGATCCATCTGACGGCGCAGCGTGTGAAACTCCCCGTCGGTGGTGACGAGCCGCGGACGCTCCGTCAAAGCCAGCGCCGAAAGAAACCGCGTCACCAGCTCGTGCGTGTTCTGCCCGAGCGCAATGACTCCACGGCGGTCACCCAGCAACGCCGCGAAACCACGCCGCACGCGCTCGGCCTTGGCGAAGGCGCGCGCCCACTTCTCGTCCACCAGCTCGGCCGCGTCGTTCCACGCCTCGACCTGGCCTTCGAAGCCCACGTCAGGCCACGCCTGGTGAGAATGACCGGTGAGCAGCAGCCGCTCGGCCACGCGGAAGCGAGAGTAGTGACGGGCGAGCGTGTTGGGCCTGGCGAGGATCTCGGCCAGCGTCGCCATCCGCTCAGCGCCAGGCGCCAAACACGATCACCGGCCGCTCGCCGTCTGCGGACGCTGCGCCCAGGCTCGGGCCACGTTCTCGCCCTCGCGCTCGTGGAGCGCCACGCACTCCTGCACGCCGGCTTCCACGCGATCCAGCTCCTTGTCGGTGCCGACCGGAGCGTGCGCCGGCTGCGAGAAGAACGCGCGCGCCCGTGAGATGCGCTCGAGCGAGCAACCCGCCGCCGCGCGCGGCAGGTTCGCCACGCTTCCGGGCGGGATGTGCGCGGCGATGTAGTCGTAGTGGTCGACCATCCATTGGTAGATGACGTCGTGCAGCTCGGGCCGCAGCCCCACCATGATGTTCGCCACGCTCATGATCTCTTGCGGCCTCAGCTTCCCCGCCACCGCATAGCCGAGCGACTTCCTGGCCGCGGCCGGATCGACGAAGTACGCGAGCGCATTCAGGTATCGCGATCGCTCGGTCGGCGTGGCCGCGCTCTCGAAGCGCGTCTTGTAGCTCTCGAACAGCGCCACGTCGCCGCGCAGCGCCGCGATCGCCAGCGACACTTCCTGCAGCGAGGCGTGAACCGAGGCCGGGTCCTTCATGTAGGCGGCGGCCATGGCGCGGCCCTTCTCCAGCACACGCGGGTCCTCGCCGTCGGCCGCGAGCGAGAGCATCAGCGTCGGCCGCAGCACCGTGACCCGCTGCGGCTCATCGGGCTTCGGATCGAGCCCGATCCGATCCAGCGCAGGTCCGAGCGTGCGCCGCACGTAATCGGCGAAGGCCGGGCGGGTCTTGGGCGTGACGAAGGGATTGCGGCTCGCGTTGAGCGCCTCGATCACCGCCGAGGTGACCTCGGGCGCCGGATCGCGTCCGAACACCGAGAGCAATCCGTAGTACAGGTCGCCGCGCACCTGCCCCTCGAGCAGCAGCGCCCGCAGGTTGCCCACGAACCCCACCCGCTCGCGCACCGAGAGCTTGGCCGACGCGTTATCGGCGAGGGTCGTGAGGATCGCGGACGGCACCGACCAGCGGTAATAGCCCAGCTCGTCGGCGTTGGGATGGATCCACCCCGGCGTGGCTCCGCCCTGCAGCTCGACGGTCTGCGAGGCCTCGGTCAGCAGCACGTTCTGCGTATAGGTGCGCTCTCCCATCGCGTATCGCAGCGTGACCGGGATCTTCCACGTCGCCGCCGGCCGCGCGCTGCCGTGGCTCACGAAGCGACGCTGCGCGAGCTTCACCTTGGCGCCGCCCAGCAGCTCGACGGTCACGATCGGCACGCCCGGCTGCTCGAGGAACGAGCTCGCCACCACGCCCACGTCCTGGACCGCGGCCTTCGACAAGGCCTTCCACAGATCCGCCGCGGTCGCGTTGCCGTTCGCATGCGTGGCGATGTAGTCGCGCACGCCGGCGCGGAAGCGGTCCTCCCCCAGCCAGCGCTCGAGCATGGTGAGGATCGCCTGGCCTTTCTGGTACGAGAGCAGGTCGAAGACCGACGTCAGGTTGTCGGTGGCCTTGAGCTGCGAGCGCATCGCGCGCGTCGTGAGGCGCGAGTCCACCACCATGGCGCGCAGCATCTCGTTCACCTGGTCGGTGCCCGCGCGGTACTCCGGCGCGACCTCGTCGCTGATCTTGTCGCCCATCCACGACGCGAACGACTCGTTGAGCCACAAGTCGTCCCACCACTCCATCGTCACCAGGTCGCCGAACCACATGTGCGCCAGCTCGTGCGCCGTGGTGCCGATCAGGCTCCTGCGCAGCGTCGGGCTCATGGTCTTCGGATCGAGCAGCAGCCGCGACTCGCGATACGTGATCGCCGCCGCGTTCTCCATGGCGCCCGCCGTGAACTCCGGGACCGCGATCAGGTCCAGCTTCTCGTACGGGTACTTGCGATCGAAGTACTGCTCGAGCGCCTTCAGGATCGGCGGCGTGATCCTCGCGGCCTCGGCGCCCATGCCGGCGCTCCCCTTGATCGCCACGATCCGTCCCGGCACCGACAGACCCTCGATCGGGAGGGTGTCGAACGGCCCGGCGATCAGCGCCACCAGGTACGAGGAGAGCGGCAGCGTGCGGCGGAACACGATCTCGCGCTTCTCGCCCTTGACCATCTGCACTTCGGGCAGCGTGTTCGAATAGGCCGTGTGCTCCCGTGGGATCGACACCGTGATCTGCCACGGGATCTTGAACGCCGGCTCGTCCCAGCAGGGCCACGCCCCGCGCGCATCGTCCGGCTCGAAGTCGGTGAAGACGTAGGCCCTGCCTCCCGCCTCGACCCGGTAGAAGCTGACGGCGCGGGCGCTGAAGTCCTTGGTGAAGTCGATGGCGAGCGTGTAACCGCCGGGCGCGAGCGGCTGCTCGGCCTTCACGGTGAGGAGCCCGATCTCGCCCTTCTCGGTGGTGACCGGGATGTCGGTCTTGCCGTGACTCAGCTCCACGCGTGTGAGCGTCATGTCGCGCGCGTGGAGCCGGAACGACGGGGTCGCGGACTTGACGTCGAGCGTGATGGTCGCGGTGCCCGAGTAGGTCTTGACGGCCGGATCGAGGTCGAGACGGATGGCCTCGAAGGTCGGGACGACGTTGCGCTTGAGGCGCGCCGGGTCGTCGGCGGCGACGGCGGGGGACGTGATGGTCATGGGAAGGGCAAGGGTGAGCCACAGCGATCGGGGGCCAAGCATGCCGAAGAATAGCACC